>NZ_JAVRCE010000024.1:0-100782 GCF_034530915.1 Nostoc sp. DedQUE09 | reverse complement strand
GTTCGCATTTGTTGATTTGGCGATCGCATTTGTTGATTTGGCGATCGCATTTGTTAATTTGGCGATCGCATTTTTGTAAAATGAAGAGAATATGTAGTTTTGCTGTAGTCGAATATTTCAGTCAGAGACTAACGATACAATCACTATACAGATTTATTAGTATCATCCTTAGCACATGATTATTAATTTATACAGTACTTAATTCATAATAATTACGAATTACGAATTACGAGTTACGAATTATTTAACAGGAGTCGTTAATGAGTACACAACAGCTAGAGCAGGTAAAGCAATTGCAAGCCACTGTGAACAAGATGGAAGTAACACTGGGTGCGATCGCTGATGCTGTAGTCTGGGTAGGAGAAGACCGACTCATTCAATGGTGCAATTCTCGCTTTGAGTCTTTGGTAAACCAACCTCACGCTACTGTCTGCGGTGCGAAGTTAACTGACTTGCTACCCCTCACACAATTAGGACAACCAGTTGCTTTGCCTTGCTATCCTGATGTGCAGATACTCAATGGGGAGTATGAAACAACAAATTATCAGTTGCAGCAAGATGAGCAAATAACACTACAAATTTCCGGTAGCTGTAGCGGATTGACTAGCGATCGCTGTGCAATACTGGTAATTCGGGATATCACACTGACTCAACGAACCCAAGAATCCTTGCAAGAAATTGAGGAGCGTTTGCAGACATTAATTAACGCTACACCCGATATTATCTGTTTAAAAGACGGCGAGGGAAAATGGCTGCTGTCAAACCAGGCTAACCTAGAATTTTTAGAGCTACAAGGCGTTGATTATCTAGGCAAAAAAGATTCAGAACTAGCAGAATTTAGCAATTTTTATCATGATGCTTTACTCAACTGTGATCAAACAGATGAGCGAGCTTGGCAATTGGGATGTGTGCATCGGGTAGAAGAAGCTATTCCTCGCCCTGATGGGACAGTGAGCAGTTTAGATATGATTAAAGCTCCCCTATTTCACCACGATGGTAGACGCAAAGCTCTGGTGGTTTTAGGGCGGGATTTGAGTGAACGCAAACAAACCCAAGTAGCTTTAGAAAACTCTCTATCTTTGTTAAGCGCTATCTTTGAATCGATTCAAGATGGTATCTTAGTAGTCGATAGCTCAAGTAATATCACTAGTTATAACCAAAAGTTCTTAGAAATGTGGTCAATTCCACCAGGACTTTTGACGGAACCAGATCATCCTCAGCGACTAGCGTATCTGGCAAACCAACTAAAAGACCCTGATGGGTTTGTGCAACGAGTCCGAGAATTATATTCACAGCCGGAATTAGTTAGTTACGACTGGTTAGAACTAGTAGATGGCAGAGTATTTGAGCGCTACTCTTGTCCTCAGCGCATCGGTGAACAAATTATTGGTAGAGTGTGGAGCTTCCGCGATATCACCCAACGCCAAAGAGCAGAAGAAGCACTGCGACAAAGTGAATTACAATACCGCAGTATTTTTGAAGCAATCAATGATGGACTATTTATTACTGACATAGAGACTGAAAAAGTCGCCGAAGTTAATCCGGCGGCTTGTCAGATGCATGGTTACTCTTATGAAGAATTTCTCACTTTACATCCATCTGCTTATATTCACCCAGACTCACATTCTGTTTTTCTAGAGTTTTTCGAGAAAACCCGATGTGGTGAGCAATTTTATGGACAAGCAGTTGATATCTGCAAGGATGGCACTTTCATAGATGTGGAAGTCAAAGGAACAACTTGTATTTACAATGGCAAGCGACACATTTTAGCAATAGTGCGGGATATTACGGCTCGCAAACGCACCGAAGAAGCCTTACGACAAAGCGAAGTACAGTATCGCGATTTGGTACAAACAGCTAACTGCATCATTCTGCGTTGGGACAGTAACGGTAACATCATATATTTAAATGACTACGGTCAAAAGCTTTTTGGCTTCGATACCCAAGAGATTACAAGACGCAATGTTGTCGGTACAATTGTCCCTGAAACTGAAACTTCTGGGCGCGATTTGCAGAGATTAATGGTTGATATTTGTGAGCATCCAGAAAACTATCTATTTAACGAAAACGAAAACTTATGTAAAAATGGCGATCGCGTCTGGATTGTTTGGGCGAATAAACCCATTTTAGATGCACAAGGAAATTTAATCGAAATTCTTTCAGTCGGCACAGATGCTACAGAACGCAAACGTGCCGAAGCAGCCCTCCAAGAAAGTGAATTAAAATTCCGTAGCATTGTGGAAAATGCCAACGATCTGATATTTGTCCTCTCAGCAGAGGGAATTTTTACTTATCACTCGCCGAATGTGACTGTGCTGATGGGCTATAGCCTAGAGGAAATTGAAGGTCATTCTGTGGTGGAGTTTACCAAGCCGGAAGATTTAGCAATTAGCGCCACTGCCTTACAAAGGGCTTTAACTGGTGAAAAGCTGACTGATATTGAAGTAAGATTGCGACACAAAAACGGTAGCTGGCGATGGTTCAACTTTAACACTTCCACAATTAACACTCCCAGTGGTGAAATTGCGATCGCTGGTGTGGGACGCGACATCACAGAACGCAAGCAAGTAGAAGAAGCCTTGCGTCGTAGTGAAATGAAATACCGCAATATCTTTGAAAATTCCCAAGTGGGGATTTTTCGTACCTGCCAAAAAGATGGATTGATAATCGATGCTAATCAACGTGGTGCCGAGATATTAGGTTTTACCTCTGCTGCTGACTTAATTGGCAAGTATTTCACAACAGATTTATATATTAATCCAGAAGATCGCGCACTACTTTTAGCAGAGTTAGAAGAGTCCGGTGAAGTTCGCAATTTTGAAGTAGCACTGCGACGCTTGGATGGATCTGTTGTTTGGGTACTGTTGTCACTTCGTCTCAACGCCGAAGAATCCTGTTTGGATTCTGTTTTTACAGATATTAGCGATCGCAAACAGCAAGAACAAGCTTTACGGTTAATTGTTGAGGGCACCGCAGCTAAAACAGGCAATGATTTTTTCAATTCCTGCGTTCGTTACCTTGCCGAAGTATTGCAGGTTCAATATGCCCTAGTGAGTGAGTTTGATGAGCCAAAAACGAAAGTCCGCACTTTGGCATTTTGGCCTTGTGGGGCTATTAACAAGAACTTGGAATATGATTTGCATGGTACTCCTTGTGAACATACCTTGCGAGGCGACCTCTGTCATTACCCGCAAGCAGTACAAGCTAGTTTCCCAGAAGATGCAGATTTAGTGAGGATGAATGCCGAGAGTTTTTTTGGCGTTCCTCTCACCAGTTCATCCGGCGAAATCATCGGACATCTAGCAGTGATAGATGTCAAACCCATGAAGCCCGATCCGGGACGGGAACTGATTGTGAAAATCTTTGCTGCCCGTGCCGGTGCAGAATTAGAACGGAAACTTGCAGAAGCAGCCTTACAACAAAGTGAGTTAAAGTTTCGCACTATCGTTGAAAAGGTCAACGATATGCTGTTTGTCATCAATCCTGATGGGGTATTCAACTATATTTCTCCTAATATATTGAACACTACCGGATTTGCCCCCAGCGAAATGGAAGGTAATTCCTTGGCATCCTTTACTCATCCCGATGATGTGCCAATCTGTTTTGAAGCCGCCCAAACTATCTTGGCAACAGGTGAGGGAATTTCGGGAACTGAGTACCGCGCCAAACATCGAACTAAAGGTTGGGTTTGGCTAACTGCTAATGCAGTCCGCACACAAGATGCCCAAGGTAATTTTCAGATTGTGGGTGTAGCTCGTGATATTAGCGATCGCAAACAAGCAGAAGCAGCCTTGCAACGTCGTACTCAAGCCGAAAGTTTAATCAGCAGCATTTCTCGGCAATTTATTGACCAAGATTTAGCAACAGCAATTAATTTTACACTTCGAGCGATCGCTCAATTTATTGATGCTGAACACAGTTGCATCTTTGAATACTCCCAGGATAAACGTGAATTCAACCTCATCCACGAATGGTGTGGTGAAGATGTTTCGCCATTAATTGATATTGCCAGAGGTTCGCCTGTGGAAGTTTTCCCCTATTTCTACGAGCCGATTCTTTGCGGTAGGCATAGACAAATCTCTTGTGTGGAAGATTTACCGCCGCATCTACCTGAGCGAAAACTTTTTGAAAGTATGTCGTTTCAATCTATACTTGCTGTGCCAATGGTTCATGCTGGCAAAGTAGTTGGGTTTGTTGGTGCAGCGATGATTTACTACTCAAAAACCTGGAACCAAGAAGATATTAATCTATTAAAACTGGCAGGTGAAATAATTGCGATCGGTCGAGCTAGACACCAGGCAGAAGAAGCGCTGAGAATCGCCAAAGAAGCCGCTGAAACTGCCAACCGAGCCAAAAGTGCTTTTTTGGCTAACATGAGTCACGAACTCCGTACCCCTCTAAATGCGATTCTGGGCTTTTCCCAATTAATGGAGCGAGACACTAGCCTCAACTCAAACCAGCGTGAATCATTAGCTACCATTAACCGCAGTGGAGAACACTTGCTTAACCTGATTAACGATGTTTTGGAAATGTCCAAAATTGAAGCTGGACAAATCATTTTCAATCCTGAAGATTTCGACCTTTATCTGTTGTTGCAAACACTACAAGAGATGTTCAAAGTGCGGACACAGGCAAAGCAATTGTTTCTCAAATTTGAAATGGCTCCCAATCTCCCCCGCTACATCCAAACAGATGAAGGTAAACTCCGCCAAGTTCTCATAAACCTTTTGGGTAACGCCGTCAAATTTACTCAGACTGGGGGAGTAACGTTGCGGGTAAGCTTGGGGAGTGAGGAGCAGGGGAGCAGGGGAGCAGGGGAGCAGGGGAGCAGGGGAGAAGTTGCAGTAAGTCTTTCCCCTCAGCCTCTCAGCCCCTCGGTTACTGAGCGACTTGCCTTGAGCGAAGTCGAAAGGAGCCGAAGTGCTGCCCCTCTGCCTCTTGTACCCAATCCCCACTCCCTACACTTTGAAGTCCAAGACACTGGACGGGGAATAGCACCAGAAGAAATGAATAACCTATTTCAGCCTTTTGTCCAGACAACAAGTGGTATCCAAACTAAGGAGGGAACCGGACTCGGGCTGACTATCAGCCGTCAATTTGTGCGGTTGCTAGGAGGCGATATTCACTTGACGAGTAGCGTTGGACAAGGGTCTACTTTTAGCTTTGACATCCAAGTGAATTTAGCCGCAGCTTTAAAAGCTGCACCAAAATTAAATAAGGGACGCGTACTCAAGCTGGCAGAAGACCAAGCTGCTTACCGTATTCTGATAGTAGATGACCGCAAAGAAAACCGCGATTTAATTGTGCAACTTCTTGGTAGCATTGGTTTTGAAATTCAGGCTGCAACTAATGGACAAGAAGCGATCGCTATTTGGCAAACCTGGCAACCTCATCTAATTTGGATGGATATGCGGATGCCTGTCATAAACGGCTACGATGCAACTAAAGAAATTAGAGCCAGGGAAAAAAATACAACTACAAATTTCCACACCGTAATTATTGCCCTAACTGCCAGTGCTTTTGAAGAGCAACAGGCAAGTATCTTAGCCGCAGGTTGCGATGACTTGGTTCGTAAGCCATTCCGAGAGCAAGTGATTTTTGAAAAAATCGCTGAATATTTGCAAGTGCGTTATATCTGTGCAGAAGAAAGCAATGAAGATGCAACAGACAACAATCTAGAGAATACTCAATCTACTATCTTGGATCTTCGCTCTGCAATTACCATTATGCCTGCCCAATGGCTAATAGAACTGAATCAGGCAGCCGTTGAAGTCGATGCGGAAAGGATTTTGCAACTAATTGAGCAAATTCCCCAAACTCATTCTGCTTTGGCAGAAAAATTGGCAAATTTAGTCCGCAACTTTTGCTTCGATGAAATTATCGACTTAACTGAGGAAAATATCTAATTATGAATAGCAAAACTAAATTCTTGACTTTTGTCACTGTAATGCTAACAGTTTCTCCTTTGACTATTACCACAGTTGTCGCAAAGGCAAAACTAACCAATCAGTCAAAACTGTTTATTAACGGTATTGGCACAGTACAAGTTGGCATGACTGTCCCTCAAGCGGCAAAGGCTGCCGGTACTAAGCTAGTGGGCGATTCACCAAATAACAATTGCTATTATGTTAAGCCAGAAAACGAACCCAAAAATCTTTCATTCATGGTGACAAAAGGTCGGATTTCTAGAGTAGATGTGCGGGAAAATACACAGATTACTACCCTCAAAGGTGCAAAAATTGGCGACACCGAAGCGCAAATCAAGTCTCTCTACCCAGGGCAAATTCAAGTCACACCTCATAAATATCTCCAAAACGGACATTACCTAACTTTCATCCCGAAAGACCGTAGCGATCGCAACTACCGTGTAGTTTTCGAGACTGATGGTAAGCTTGTCACTGAATTTAGAGCGGGTAAATTACCGGAAGTTGAATATGTTGAGGGTTGTTCTTAATTTAATCATTTTGCACAAATGCAAAATTTGCCCTTATCCTCCAACCCCTTCTCCCAAAATTGGGAGAAGGGAAGCCAATTCCAAAGTCCCTCTCCTAACCTTGGGAGAGGGATTTAGGGTGAGGGCTAATGTCCGCCAAATTACCCATAATAAAAGAACCCCACCCCCAACCCCTCCCCGCAGGCGGGGAGGGGAGACAAAGCACAGCTTTGGCGGGGTGGGGTTCTTCGGATTTAATAAGCAATCAAGCGGACATGATATTACTCCTTATTTATCGACTTTACTTCTTCTGGGAGTAAGGTAGTTTCATCTTTAGGACGTTCGCCATCTACGGATTTCGCTATAGTTCTATACGGTTTGATAATTAGACTGACACCAATTGTCCAACCTAATGCAACCATCCAACCAGCGAGAATGTCGCTAGGAAAATGAACCCCCAGATAGAGACGACACCACGCAATCGCGATGATGTATAAGCTGCCGAATATAAGAACCAACCAACGCCAAGAGGTAGTCCAAGTTAAAAATAACAAAATTGCTACCAGTGTTACACTCGTCATCGCATGAGCGCTGGGAAATGCAAAACTAGACTCAGGTGCAATGGATTGCCACAATTGTGGACGCACTCGATGCATTAATTGTTTTGCTGTGCGGTTGATGATAACACTTCCTGCTGAGGCGGTGAGTAAATAAGCTAGCGATCGCCAGCGTTTTTGAAGTAGTAGCATCAGTGCGATCGTCCCCAAAATCACCATCGCCGTCCAAGGCAATCCAATTGTAGCTAGGGTGACAGCTAAAACATCTAACTGTGGGTTTGTGGTAGAATGAACTGCTAACAGAATCGGCACATCCCAAGGAAAGCCCGCTTGATTCTCCCATATCCTCACTGTCAGGATTTCAAATATCTGCAAAGGTAAATAGACTCCGATCAAAAGGAGTAAGAGCGATCGCCAACGAGCAATCAACAGGTTTTTCAGAAAATCAAGTGGCGATTTACTCTCTTTATTGATTTGTTTCTCTTTTTCCATATCTAAGTTAAAAGGGTCGATTGACGACTTCACTGATTACAAATTACTGGAAACTTGAGAAGTTCCACAATGTTTACAGTACGACAAATGCTTATAAGTAAGATTATGACAATTATGGCATTCAATGTACTGATAATAACCGCAGTGTGGACAGTAAGTATCAAGATGTCGAATTTTCTTGGCACAATTGACACATCGTGATTTTTGAACTCTGCTAGCTGCTTGGACTTTAGTGTTAAAGACAAATTTTTGAAAAAACTGGATGATTCCAAAACCAATAACTGGAATCAGCAAGATATAAACATAATTTATCAGGAAAAGTAAACCGCCAAAAATGGCACTTATTATATCAAATAAAAATTTAAATATTGCACCTATTTGCAGAAATTCAAATATTTTGACTATTAATGGGATAAAAAAGATAACTAGCAAATGCCAGCTAATTAGCGAGACGAGTCCATATCCTCTTCTTTGGGCAAATTTATGAATTAATAAAGCAATGATAATCAGTGGTAAAAGAAAGAGAGACTGAAAACTAAGTTGGATACTTGGATACCAAAATGATGCCTGCTGATAGCCTTTATCGACTTCTTGAAATCGATTGTCATTTTTAAGAAAGGCTATAAAACTAATGCTTTCTGGTTGGGTAAGTAGTTCATTTTTAAGAGTAGAAATTTCTTGTTGAAGAGTAGAAATTTGGCGATTATTTTCTTCTAACGTCTGTTTAGCTTTTTCAGCACTGACTTGATTAATTGATTGTTCGCGATTCTGTCCGGCAATTTTTTCTAAGAGCGTTGAGTCATACTGAGATTTAATCGTGCTATTTGCTTGTTCGAGTCTACTAATTTTTGCTTGTTTTTGATCGATAGTTTGGATAATTTTCTGCTTTTCAGAAATCTTAATCTTATCTTTGTAATCGGCATATTGCAAACACGTTTGAGAAACCTTACCTAGATGTCCTACTTCGGCTTGTTGATAGTTTCCCCGAAAACTAAATTGACTGTTTGTGTAAGATGACAATGAAAGTCTAATAATTTCATAGTCTTTATCTTTAGTAGTTTTTACTCGATAATTTTGCCACTCTGAATAACATGGATAAGCCTCAGTTGGACTGATATGCCATCTGCTAATATCATCGAGTCCGGTAAAAACATTAATTAAGATAAAAATATCAACTATAATAATGACAATCAAACTTACTTTATTCAGTGGTTCGTTGTTGATTGTTCTGGAATTACTAAAAAATTGACTCCAAATTCGGCGAATTCTGGCAAACATATTGTCTTTTAAATAAATGTAAATTTAATTCGAATCAATTTTATCCGATCAGTAGTGAATAGCTGGACAAAAATACATCTACCCATCTGAAGATTTGTTAACTGCTGACGAAAAACAAAATCCCCGACAACTTTTACGAAGTCGGGAATCTGTGGTTTTCAATTTTCACAAATCAGGCTACGGTCAAAAATATCATGACTTTCACCTGAAACTGACACAGTTGATGGCTGTGCAACTCTACTTAGGTGATTTCTCACAAAGAATATACCCAGGTTGACGAGTTTCGACTTCACTCAACTCTCAATCCCTTAGTTGGTTTAGCGAAGTCGAAACCAACGGCGACGGTAGATTTATTAACGGAAATTGCCTTAATGCCGCTCGGTTTAAGAATATTCGTAGGTTGGGTTGAGCAATAGCGAAACCCAACAAACCACATCAAATATTGGGTTTCGTTCCTCAACCCAACCTACACATTTCTATTTTTTAGACAAAACCTATGCAGTATTGCAACTCTACTCAACCCTATTTAGCAGCGAAGTAGGCTTCTAATGCCTCAGAACCACCAATTAATTTACCATCGATAAATACTTGGGGAACTGTTGTCGCACCCGCAACTGCTTTTAATGACCGTGTGGTGATATCCTTACCCAAGGTAATTTCTTCGTAGTTGATGCCATGTTCCTTGAGCATTGCCTTAGCACGGGCACAGAAGGGACAACCCACTTTCGCAAACAGAGAAACTACTTCGGGCTTAACTGCTTGGGGGTTGATATATCTAAGCATTGTCTCAGCATCAGATACTTTAAAGGGATCTCCTGGCTCATCTGGCTCAATAAACATCTGGTTAATTACCCCATCTCTAACCAGCATAGAATACCGCCACGATCGCTTCCCAAATCCCAAGTCTGATTTGTCTACCAGCATACCCATACCTTCAGTAAATTCACCATTACCATCGGGAATTAGTGTGATATTTTCTGCCTCTTGATCCTTCGCCCATTCGTTCATTACAAAGGCATCATTGACAGAAATACAGATAATGTCATCGACTCCATTTTGTTTGAAAACCCCAGCTAACTCGTTGTAGCCCGGGAGATGAGTTGATGAACAAGTCGGAGTATAAGCACCTGGTAAAGAGAAGACAACTACTGTCTTACCAGCAAATAGCTGATCGGTTGTCACATCCACCCACTCGTTGTTCAAACGAGTATGAAAAGTGACATTGGGTACTCTTTGTCCTCGGCGATTGGATAACATAATTTTGCTTGCCTTTAGTAATCAATTCCAGTCATAACCTATCATGGGAGAACTGGTACAATGTAACTATCAATCAGCTAAAAGACTTTATTAATGAATGGAGCGATCGCTGCTACAAACTCAGTGGTTGATTCATAGGGTAAAACATTACGCCCATTTATTTTTATACCTTGACTTTCAGGGAAACAAGCAAGATACTGAGCCAAGCGTTCATCTGGCGTTTCTTTTTTATTATCTTGGCTAATACTCGATGCAATTTCCCCCATAACTGCTAATGTTGGTTGCTGAATCGAGGCAATAAAACTAGTATAATCATCTCGCCAAAACCCTGCTAAAAAAGAAAATACTGCATGGCGACTAGCAGTATTTTCTGCACCTGCAACCAATGTATTTAACCACTCTGCATCCACAGCATTTTCAGAAGCAAAAAGTTGGCGAATCGAAAAAGAACGTAAAAATTTTGGGGTGCGTGCATAACGATAAAAAGCACTGCCAAAAGGCGAATCTAACACATTCCAAAGGAATTTTTCCTGCCATTCTGGTGGTTTATTTGTCATCAAAGCCCACGTTGGCGGCCCAGAAAGTACCAGTCCGGCAATTAAATTTGGTTGCTTTTGAACTAATTGGATGGCAACTGGCAATAAAGCACCTTGTACTACTAAAATAACAGGTTTTTGAACTACTGTTTGTAAAAATGACTGCAACTGTTCTGCCCAATCGCTAGGAGTATAAGCTACATGGGGCATATCACTTTCACCACATCCTAGTAAATCAGGGTTGTAAATTGAATTACGCTGACCTGAATTATACCACTCGCGGCAAAATCGCTGCCAAAATCGCCGCGACAATCCCACGCCAATCGGATGAATTAACAGTAAGGGAACGCCTTCAGATGTTGTATTAATTGGTTGATGAACTTCGTAGGCACAACGATAATTCTGCCAACTGTAAAACTGGCTAGGAGATGCTGTCAAATTGTTTGTGTTCGCTACAGCAGATGGTTGCATAATTCCTAGTTTTTAATACTTGCTAAAAAATTATCTGTGGATGAATCAACTCGTATCCAGCTTCTTTGAGCTTTTCATTCGATACCCAAGCATTATATGGGCGAGTATTTTTGATAGATGTATCCCATTCTACTTTGGGTAAATTATGTTTTTCAAATAAGCTATCTAGCAAGTCTCGGCTGGTGAGATGTGCATCATCTACCAGATTGTAAATTCCTTGCAAACGACGGTGACGGGCAAATTCTATTGCACCAACAATATCATCTAGATGAATCCAATTTGTGGTATCCTCACCATTGCCCGGACGGGTTGTACCAGAATATCTACCAAATATTTTCAATAGTTCTCTACCAGTTCCATAAATCCCTCCTAAGCGGAAAATACAAACACGGAGGTTTTCGCTAGATGCTGATAGCAACACCTCTTCTGTTTTGCGGAGAATTTGGGCATTTAAATTAGCAGGTGCAAGCGGTGTTTCTTCATCTACCCATACACCATTTCTGTCACCATATACGGCATAGCTACCTGTGTATATTAATTGTTTTACACTCTTAATCTGCTGTAAGCACGAAACTAAAGTTTGGGCAGTTTGTAGATAAGCTTCTTCATAAGCTTCACTATTTTTTGCCCCAACACTCAAAAGTACAACATCTTGATTATGCAAAACTGATTTTAGACCATTTATGTCATTACCATAGGTAACTACAACTCTTTGAGATACTGATTGTAGGGCAGGGACACGCTCAGATGAAGTTGTGGTTACACTGACGACAAAATTCATATTTTGTTGCCAATATTGAGCAACTTTATAACCAACATAACCACAACCAATGATTGCAACGTTCATGACAAATTAGACACAAATAAATTAAACTACTCATTGAGGCGATTTTCTCAATTAAGGGGCTGGACTTAAATAAATTTAACAGTCCAGAACTAACAGTCAATAGTTAATAGTACAGAAAATTTTACCTAATGACTAATGACTAATAACTAATGACTAGTTTGCTAATTCCTTCTCAATTGTGGTAATTAGCTCTGGTGAATTTGGCTGGACACTACTATTAAATCGAGCTACTACTTCACCTTGCTTATTAACTAAAAATTTTTCAAAGTTCCAAGCAACAGTTCCTGTTGGCTCAACGGCTTTAGTAAGTCGCTCATAAAGTGGATGCTGCTGTGAGCCTTTGGCATGAACTTTATCGAATAGTTCAAAGGTAACACCATACTTACTAGTGCAGAATTGCACGATTTCTTCATTGCTTCCTGGTTCCTGCGCTCCAAAATCGTTGCAAGGGAATCCCAAAATACGTAAACCTGCTTCTCTATACTTTTGGTTCAACTTTTCTAACCCCTCATATTGAGAAGTATAACCACAGAAGGAAGCCAAATTTACAATTAAGAGTACCTTCCCTGTGTAGTCGTTTAATTGCTTATCTTCACCGTTGATGGTCTTGACTGCAATATCCAAAATTGTCTTACTCATCTTAAATCTGATTTATAGGGAATATTGCCAAGTCTCCCATATTACAGGTACTCTAAACCCGGTTTATTTAAGGAAATTAGGTTTATTAGCCTTGTTGTCACAATTCTATGTGAGTCATGTAGTTGTAAAGCGCTGTATCTTCTATAAATAGCTCGACTAAGCTGCTATCTCAGAATAAGAGTGGGAAATCTGCGTTGCTTTTAATACAAAATTTTGGGTGTAGTGATAAATTGATATACCTTTAAAGTCACAAAGAATTAACTTTTTGTATAAAAATTTAACAGTATCCAGAATTGTCCAATTTATGATGTCGGAAAATATGTAGCTAGAAAGGATATAGTTGCTTTTTTGTTGCATCATGAGTTATATTCATCACTCAAACCAAAAAACTGTATTATAAAATACAGTTTTTTGGTTTGAGTAAATAGACAATCAGTCAAATTTATCCGTTTAGGCATAAATTCACCAAAGTGAAATCAGGAACTACTACCGCAAGGTGGAAGTCAAAAATCAACAATCAAAAGTAAAAAGTGTTATGGAATAAGCTTTTTAGGAATTTGAAATGGTTGCTCTATTTCCGCCGTCGCGTACTAGTCTCATAATTTCTGTGAAAGAATGTTTATGTTTTGATTTAGTCAGAGTTTTGAATATTAGAAAAAGTATGTTTCCAGAAAAATAAATAACTGATACGGAGAATGAGATGATTATTTCCTAAAAGTGTTGACCAAAAGCTGAATTTGGTTAGCTTAATTAAATTAATTGATGTTAATAAGTCTATTACTAACATCAATTACCATTTTGACAGCAAAAAAAAATAATCAATGAATAAACGTATTCCTCCCTGGCATCGCCTACTGGCGCTAGCGATCGCTTCAATGATATTTGCAGTTTTTGCCCCCACAATTGTACATGCGGCAGACCCTCCCACTGTTCAATCTTTATCTGAAACTACAACCAAACTGCAAATTTCCATTGATACTATCTGGGTACTAATCACCGGATTTTTAATATTCTTCATGCAAACCGGCTTTGCTATGTTAGAAGCAGGTTTGAACCGCCAAAGAGATGTAGTTAACGCCTTACTAGAAAACTTTATTAACGCCGCTGTCACCATCTTAGTGTGGTGGGGAATCGGCTTTGGGATTGCCTTTGGTACAAGTGCTGGTGGGTTAATTGGCATAGATACCTTTTTCCTCAGCCAGCTACCTGGTACTGATGGTAGCTATACATTGGGTGCGCCAGGTTCTACAGCTGCCATCAATACCTATACTTTATTCTTCTTCCAGTTTGCCTTTACTGCTACCGCTACTACGATCGCTACTGGTTCAATGGCTGGAAGAACCGACTTTATTGGTGATTTAATTTACAGCGCCCTTATGGGGGCGATCGCTTACCCGATCATTGTTCACTGGGTTTGGAACTCTGGTGGCTGGTTATCCAAATTGAGCTATCACGACTTTGCCGGTAGTTCTGTTGTCCACACAGTTGGGGGCTTGACAGCGCTGGTAGGCGCATATTTACTTGGGCCGCGTCCCGACCGTCCGGCTTGGGGAACACTACCACCAGCACACAATTTAGGGCTAGCAACTTTGGGAACGATGATTCTGTGGTTTAGCTGGTACGGATTTAACCCTGGTTCAACCCTCAGCACAGGTAATACGGGATTGATTGGTTTAGTAACAGTTAACACCACACTGTCCGCAGGAGCCGCAGCATTATCAGCGACAATTTTTCAATATACCCGCACAGGTAAGTGGGATTTAGTTTATTCTCTCAATGGTTCGCTTGCAGGATTAGTGGCAATCACAGCTCCTTGTGCCTACGTTGCACCTTGGGCTTCGGTTTTGATTGGGTTAACGGGTGGAATTTTGGTTACTTTGGGAGTGGGTTTAATCGAGTCACTCCACATTGATGACCCAGTGGGGGCATTTGCCGTACACGGTATCAATGGCATGATGGGTACTCTCTCAGTTGGCTTCTTAGGTCAAGCAGAACTGACCCTCAACAAAAAGGCGGGGTTATTTTTGGGTGGCGGCTTTGATTTGTTAAGTATACAAATTTTAGGTGTAGTAGCGATCGCAGTTTTCACCGTCGGCTTTAGCTTTTTGATGTTTGGTGGTCTTAAAGCGCTGGGACACTTACGCGTCAATCCCGAAGCCGATCGCATTGGGATCGATGCCTACGAACATGGTGCGTCAGTATGGCCTGATGTTTATGCGATCAAGCAATTTATCGCAGAAGATGGCAAAAATCGGACTAATACTCCAGAAGTCGGTACCCTCGATAGTGAATAGAGCCAAAAATCGCATTTATAGCTGAAAAAAGCCATTTTACGGTAGTTATGATGTATCTTCCACAGATTCCTTGCTACTTTCTACCGGATTTTTTATTGACATTATTCAAGACAATTTTGGGCACTTTCTCAGCCAACTTTTTTCAAAGATTAAAGATTAAGTGAAGGAGACTTGACTATTTCAGAAAATACATCATAAATTTCTGACGAAGAACTATAAAAAATATTTACAGATGTGCCAATAGTTTTTTAAACTCCTACTACGCTTATTTGAGTTTCTGGTTTTTAAACAAGTGGTCTAAAGGAAAAATATCAAAAACCACTGGATCTAACTTCAAACGGTAGTTTTTTCTGTTTAACGTGTTTTTTCCCTTTTTTAAGGATGGTTTAGAGGAAGGATGACGCTTAAATTAATGTACAAACAAAAATCGAAACCAAAAAAGAGGCATTCGTCTGCAAAAAATTACGTTATCAATTCACAATCTAACTCTAAAGTCAAGCTATTTAATCTGATTAAGCGACTTTCTCCCAGTTGGCAAGCTTGTTTACCTATCGCTTGTCTGATTGTGTTGGGTTGGGGTTATGCCGCAGTTGCCCAAACTCCAGCCGCAGCACCAACGACAGCAGAACTCAAAATTGCTATTGACACCTTGTGGGTTGCGATCGCTGCTTTTTTAGTGTTCTTCATGAACGCTGGTTTTTGTATGTTAGAAACTGGCTTCTGTCGCCAAAAAAACGCTGTCAATGTTCTTTCCAAAAACTTGATTGTATTTGCTCTGTCTACCATTGCTTTTTGGTCTATCGGTTTTGCCTTAATGTTCGGTGATGGCAATGACTTCATTGGATTGAATGGGTTTTTCTTAAAAGGAGCAGATAACAGTCCCACCACAGCAGACGCTTATAAAGGTATCTTCAGCGCTCTTAGTTGGGCTGGTGTACCTTTAGCAGCTAAGTTTTTATTCCAGCTAGTGTTTGCTGGAACAGCAGCAACAATCGTTTCTGGTGCAGTAGCCGAACGGATTAAATTTGTTGACTTCCTAATTTTCAGCCTCTTACTTGTAGGTATTGCCTATCCCATTACCGGACATTGGATTTGGGGTGGTGGTTGGCTAGCAGACAGAGGCTTTTGGGATTTTGCCGGTTCTACGGTAATTCACTCTGTAGGCGGCTGGGCAGCTTTGATGGGAGCAGCATTTCTTGGGCCCCGCCTTGGTAAATATCAAGACAACCAAGTTGTAGCAATGCCCGGTCACAACATGAGTATTGCGACGTTGGGCTGTTTGATTCTGTGGTTGGGCTGGTTTGGTTTCAACCCAGGTTCTGTAATGGCTGCCGATCCTGGTGCAATCAGCCATATTGCTCTAACCACTAACATGTCTGCTGCTGCCGGTGGAATTGCCGCCACCATCACAGCTTGGTTGTACTTAGGTAAACCAGACCTGTCAATGATTATTAATGGTATTTTGGCTGGCTTGGTTGGGATTACAGCATCTTGTGCTTACGTAGGTGTCGCTAGTTCTTTAGTAATTGGCTTCATTGCTGGAGTACTGGTAGTTTTCTCTGTAACATTCTTTGACAAACTTGGCATTGATGATCCAGTGGGAGCTACCTCAGTTCATTTAGTTTGTGGTATCTGGGGAACCCTAGCAGTTGGTCTATGGTCTGTTGGCCCTGGTGTTTTTACCTGGTATACACTTGGCCCAGAAAAAGGTTTATTTTCAGGTGGTGGCTTTGGACAGTTTGGTGTTCAGTTGCTAGGCGTTGTCTCAGTAGCTGGCTTCACTGTTTTACTCAGTAGTATTTTTTGGTTGTCACTAAAAGCGACTTTAGGTATTAGAGTCTCCAAAGAAGAGGAATTAGAAGGTTTAGATATCGGCGAACACGGTATGGAAGCCTACAGTGGATTTCTCAAAGAAGGTGATGCAACTGGATTTTCTAATGAACAAGGCTCAATTGGCAAACTTTAGGAAAAATATTTCTTTGGTTCATCCTCTGGCATATTCTTAGTATGAGCTACCAATACACCATTAGTAGATTGAACTGATTCCGCA
Source organism: Nostoc sp. DedQUE09 (assembly GCF_034530915.1). NCBI lineage: Bacteria > Bacillati > Cyanobacteriota > Cyanophyceae > Nostocales > Nostocaceae > Nostoc > Nostoc sp. DedQUE09. The sequence goes on along the minus strand of NZ_JAVRCE010000024.1, from coordinate 83,928 downwards.
AAATTCTCTATCCAAGCAGAGAGAAGTAGGGGGTATAAAACCTCCTACTTTTTGCCTGATTTAGTGCTTTATTTAGCGATCGCATTTTACCTTGTGAAAATTTTATGGTTAAAGGCTTAAGAGTTAGTATGCTGCTATTGGCAGTTATGGGAAATTTGGCATGGTCATTTAGTGCCAAGGCAAACTTTAACGGCAAAGTCACCGTGGAAATTGATGGCTTGAAGAATCAAGAAGGACAAGTCTGTGCCAGTATATTTGCTAACAGTAAAGGTTTTCCTAGCGATGGCGATCGCGGCTTACAAAAGCAGTGTACCAAGATTACTGAAAATCCCTTACCAATTACCTTTAATAATTTGAAAGCAGGTAGTTACGCCGTTGCTGTCTTCCACGATCAAAATAATGACCGCACTCTCAATAGCAATCTTTTTGGTATACCAAGCGAAGGTTTTGGATTTTCCAGCAACCCAGAAATTCGCGCAAGAGCGCCCAAATTTAGCGAAGCAGTATTTTTAGTAGCAGGGCCAGATACCAATATCCAAATCCAGTTGAAATATTTTTAAGCTGCCAGCAGATTCAGTTTCCGTGAAACAAGAATCTCCCGCTAACCGCCAAGCGGTGTAGCGGGGGAGTGTCAATGTTGTGAATCATTATCTAAATCTTCTTGTAGACTCTGTTGCTCTGGCAAGTCACGTATTCGCATTCGATTCATCTGAGTCAAAGCATATCGTGCTGTTGCTTGCACATCGGCATCTGGGTCTTCTAGCGCATGGTGCAACATCTGACTCATTTGACCCATCATGTCATAAACGCGCGTCAGGTCACGGATTGCATTTTGCCGCACTTGTGGACTTTCATCTTGAATTGAAATTGCTAAAGCACGGTTCATTGGTTTGAGTGTGCGGATGCCAATTTCTGACAAAGCTGCCAAGATTAAGCTGCTTTCTTGAGAATCAGCATCAATTATCAGGTCAACCAGATGCTGAATTGCCCGCGAATCTCCCTGCTGTCCCAAATCCCAAATAGCCTTGCGCCGCTTCGTTGGGTCAGAACTGCGTAAATCTTGAATTAATTCCTCAACGATATTGAGTTTAGCAAGACGGGAAGTTTTTTCTGGTAGCAGTAATTGTGTGGAAAATGGCGGTTGAGGTGTTTGTAGACTAGTGACAGTCTCTAGCAAAGGTGGTGTAATCGATTCTTTGTTAGTTTCACTCAATCTTTTAGGCTCTGATATTTCGGAGTTTTGGACTTGCTTTACCTTCTGAAACGACCTGAGCAGATAAAAAAGTGCGCCAGTACATCCAAGAACTCCAATAGTAAATAGTAACCACCAGACAAAACCTCTCTCGGATGCTTGGGGATTTGCAGAAGTCGGAGCAACAGAGGTAACTATTGGGGAGGTAACTTTTGGAGAAGTAATTATTGGAGAGGTGACAAACTGCTTTTTAGCCTCCATTGCTACTTGCAGCTTCTCCTGAGTCGCCGGTCCAGCAATCCCATCTAATTTTAAACCCTTTACTTTCTGGAATTTAGCTACAGCAATTTCCGTACTGGCGTTATACTGTCCATCTACTACGCCTCTGTAGTATCCCAACTGCTTTAATTGGGTTTGTAGTCTCTGCACATCTGATTTTCGACTACCATATCTCAAAACAGCCGGACTAGCAGTAACTGTCGAACTAGCTTGTGCAAGTTCTAAAATTTCAGGTGCTAGGTTAGGTGTGGCTGCACTTGAGCGATGTGGGTACAAACCCACGAAAGAAAAACAGGTAAATATCAGAATTGAGGAACGGCATAGCCTCATATTGCAAGTTTCAACCTGAACGTGCTTTTCAAATCTTCGATACCACAATAGCTTCTAGACGACCAAATGTTAACTGTCATTTTTAATTGGGAATTGGGCATTGGAAAAAAGGAGGCAGGTGGTCACTGAGCGTAGTCGTTGGCGTGGGCACTGAGCGTAGCCAAAGTGCAGCCTCTCGTAGAGAAGTGAGGCAATGTTTCAACTAGCTCAACAACCAGGCAGAAGTTCTTTAATTTTTAATTTTTAATTTTTAATTTTTAATTGGTTTTTCCCTCATCCCCTACTTAATTACTAATTAAGAATTATTTTAACAAGTTAAGGGGATATTTCTGATTCCGATTCTCTAACTGCTAGGCTTATGGGGTTCAATTTTTTAGCAGATGCTTCTAAAACTGGTTGCTGTATATTTGCTATCTCGCCGACAGTAACTGTGTCATTTTGTCCTCCTAAAGTATCACGTTGGTTAATGAGATAGATGCTGATTAAAGTGAGAAATACTCCTACCCACTGCAACGGACTGAGGACTTCTGAGAGGAAAAGATTGCCAAATAGTAGCGCAAAGACGGGTGTCAGAAAGGTGAGAGAACTAAGACTGGTAAGACTGCCACTTGAGGCAAAGTAGAAGAATAACCCATAAGCGATCGCACTGCCAAATACGGTAGCATAACCCAAAGCCATGAAATCAGATCCTCCCAGATTTTCCCATTGCTGGGATTCAACAACTGATGAAACTCCCCATAGTGGCAATCCGCCCAAAATCATGTGCCATCCCGTAGCGCTTACAGGGTCAGCATATCGGCACACAAACCGAATCAATACTGTTCCCACTGCCATTGATAGTGCTGCTAACAGCATTAACCATTCGCCACTAGCAAACAAATCTTGCCAGTTGCCAATTGTCATATTTGCGCCTGAGCCAAAAAAATGTAAGATCCACTCATCAGGTAAGCCAATTAAACTAATGCCTGTGACTCCCAAGCCTAGCCCCAGCCATCCCCAAAAACCAATGTGTTCTTGGAATAGCCACAACGACAGCAAGGCAACAGCCAAAGGTTGCGAGTCAATCATCACAGACCCTAACCCTGCACTAGTTCTGACTAATCCCTCTGCCAAAAAGCCTTGAAACAGCGTTCCATCTACTAGGGCAAATAAGGCAATCCACAGCCATGCAGCCCAACTCTTCGGCTGGGGTTTACCCATGAATGCTGCTGCAATCAGAATTAACATCCCTGCTGGTATTAGACGGACACCTGCCATGAATAGCGGTGTGGTATGGGGTATCACTCCTTTCATGGCTACCATTGCCGTCCCCCATAGGAAAAAGGGGGCGATTAACAACAGGGGAGCGAAGGGAAGTCGAGATGCACTGAGTTTCAGTTGCATGGGTTTGCTGATGCCTTTCTTTGTTTAACAAGCGCAAAAATTGCTTTACCCAATTTTACCGAATTATGTAGTTTTGCGTAGACATCGCCTTTGACGGGTGCTTTGCACCATCGCGTAGCGTCTTGGAGATAGTGAAACTCTCCAGCCTGAGCCTAGTACCGCAAGGCGGAAGTCAAAAGTCAAAAGTCAAAATGAATACGGCGTAAGCGTTTCATTAATTTGGAATGGGTTGTTTATTTACGCCGTGTTGTACTAGGCATAAATAAATTTAAAGTTTTAAAGTTTGTAGTAAGGACTTTAGTCCTGATAATCCTTGCTCTGAGTGATAAATCGCTCACTACAAACTTGGAATTTATTTTATATTTAATTATGCCTACCTACTTACTCATATTCTCAGTGTTGCTGTATACACGTATCTACAGATTATGCCCTGAGAGTTTTTTTTACACACTTAAAGTTGGCTGCAATTTTTATTTCACCAGAGTAATGAAAGAATATCAATGTAAAGAATAGTTACTAGATAACTTTACGATGTACTTGATAGTGATAACTTTTTGAGCTTGATATATAAATCAGACTTAATTGTTGAAAAAAATTACTTACTCTTAAAGCTTATGTATGAAAAAATTGCTATCCCTATTTTAAGTCTCATGTTTGCAATGCTCATGTCTAATGTGGTAGCTGCTGAGACTGTAATGAAAAAAGTAGCCAGAACAGGAGTATTAACAGCTGGTACTAGTAAAGATGCGCTACCTTTTGCCTATGTGGATAGTCAAGGAAAGTTAAATGGCTATTCTGTAGATATGCTGACTCTGATTAAAGAGCAATTAGAAAAAGACACAGGAAAAAAAATTAAACTGCAATTAGTTGGTATTAGCCCTTCTGAGCGGATTCCTAAAATAGTTAATCAACAAGTTGATATTGTATGTGATGCTAGTAGTTTTACATGGAAGCGAGATAAAAAAGTAGACTTTTCTGTCAGCTACGGTGCAACTGGAACCCAATTATTAGTTAAGAAAGGAAGTAATCTAGGTTCCCCTGAATCCCTTATTGGTAAGAGAATTGGTGTGTTGGCGGGAACCACAAATGAACAGGCGATCGCTCATGTACAACCCAAAGTTAAGCTAGTATATTTTAAAACTAGGGCAGAGGGATACACAGCTTTGCAGCAAGATACTATTGATGCTTTCTCATCCGATAGCATTCTTTTAGAGGGATGGCTGCAACAGCAAAAAAATCCAGATGCTTTTGCGATCGTACCCGATCGCCCCTATTCACGAGAAGGTATCGCTTGCATGGTGCCAGAAAATAACTCCAAATTCTTGGATACAGTTAACTTTTCTCTGGTAAAGTTTATGCAAGGATTCGTCAATGGGAATCAGCGATATGTCACTATTTTTGACCGTTGGTTTGGGCCTCAAGGCTCTGTAGCACTCAATCGAGATTTACGCGATTTGGTAGTGGAAACTATGAAGTTGGTCATAGAATTTCGTGAGGAAATTCCTAAAAGTGACCTGTGATATCATGTCCGGTTAATTAGTTATGATTCCCACAGTCATCGCACCCCTCCCTAACCCTCCCCGATAGATTGGGGAGGGAACTAGATTTCTTGTTTCCCACCAATGCATCGGGGGGATTAAGGGGGTAATTTGACTTGTGTATACACGATAGCCGATGCCTTGGGGAGCAAAGACAAAGCGTAGCTTTGGCGGGGTGGGGTTCTTGGGTTTAATAAGTAACCAAACGGACATGATATTACCCTGTCTTTTAGCTTAATTGACTGCGAAACTTACTAACACCAATAGTTAATAACACAACAGTAAAAGCGACTAAAGCCAAAACATTCATCCACAGTACATCTAAGCCAACACCTTTGAGCAAAATACCTCGAACGATCGCAATGTAATGGCGCAGGGGATTGAGTAGGGATAAAACTTGAAACGAAGGTGGCATGGCTTCAATGGGTGCGATCGCTCCAGAAGTTTGTACCATTGGTAAATTAATAAAGAAAGATGTCAAAACTACCTGTTGTTGCGAACTACTTACAGTCGCTAACATAATACCCAAGCTAATCCCGACAAATACATACATACTTGATAGGGCTAAAAATAGCAGGAAATTACCTCGAAATGGTACATGTAATATTACTGTTGCTAAAGTGATAGCTAATAAAACATCGCCCATGAATAAAAATGCTAAAGGGACGATTTTTGATAGTAATATTTTCCAGTTAGTAGCCGGAGTCATTAATAATGCTCATATTTTTTTGGTTCGCTGGTATTCCACGTGATTTTACAAGAAATGTTGTATGGAAAAGAAGTTACATCTTTATCACGCGATCGCTTGCTAGATAGCTTAATAAATGCGGTTATGAGCCAGTCCCTAAATACGGTTACTCAGGGATAATGGGTGTATTTGTTTAAGATTATGAAGTGGAATCACAGGTAAATATTATGCTTAGTCAATTACCGAATTGCATTACTAGCCCTTCGTGGTGGCAACTGCTCGAATGGATTGCCGATCCGATTGGATTTCAGAAAAAGTGTAATCAAGAGTATGGAGATATTTTTTCCATGCAACTGGGTGGACTCGGTTCTTATGTAATTCTTAGCCATCCCCAAGCCATTCAAGAAATCTTCAGTCAAGATTCTAAATTTGATGTTGGTCGTGGTAATAAACTTGCAGAGCCTTTGATTGGGCGAAATTCTATCATGTTAATAGATGGTGCCCGCCATCGACGAGAACGAAAATTATTAATGCCCCCCTTTCATGGAGAAAGGCTACAGGCTTATGGTCAACAAATTTGCTTAATTACCGAGCAAATCGCCAGTCAATGGCAAATCGGTCAACCTTTTGTGGTTCGGTCTGCCATGCAGAAAGTTAGTCTAGAAGTAATTTTACAAATTGTCTTTGGTTTAAGTGAAGGGGAACGCTATCAACTAATTTTACCTCTCCTGACTAGTTGGTTGGATATGACTGATTCTCCTTTGCGCTCCAGTATGCTATTTTTCCAATTCTTACAACAAGATTGGGGAAAATGGACTCCTTGGGGGCAGATGAAAACTAGACAAAGCCATATTCATCAGCTACTTCAAGCAGAAATTGAAGAGAAAAGAACAAAGAACAATCAGAATCAGGGTGATGTTCTGAGCTTGATGATGGCAGCACGGGATGAAAATGGGCAAGCAATGACCGACGATGAATTAAAAGATGAATTGCTCACAATTTTATTTGCTGGACATGAAACTACTGCAACAACGCTAGCGTGGGCTTTCTATCAAATTCACCAAAATCCAGATGTCCTCTCAAAATTGCAGCAGGAACTTGACAGCTTGGGAGAAAATCCAAACCCAATGGAAATTGCCCAGCTTCCTTACTTAAGCGCAGTTTGCCAAGAAACCCTGCGCATGTATCCAGTCCTGCCAGGGCTTTTCCCACGCATTACCAAATCATCCATAAATATTGCAGGATACCAGTTTCCTCCTGACACAACTTTAATGGCAAGTATCTACCTCTTGCATTATCGGGAAGACTTGTATCCTAATCCTCAACAATTTAATCCGGAACGTTTTTTAGGACGGCATTATTCGCCTTGGGAGTTCATTCCTTTTGGTGGTGGAAGTCGGCGATGTTTAGGATATGCCCTGGCTCAGTTAGAAATTAAATTAGTCTTGGCAACCGTTTTATCTAATTATCAACTTGCATTGGTGGAAAATAAACCTCTGAAACTGCAACGACGTGGATTTACCCTTGCTCCTAATGGTGGAGTTCGGATGATGGCTATTAAAAAACGATAAACTTGCTTGGGAGGAAATTACATTCCAAGACTGCGTAAGTTTTGAAGATTTGTAGTAGCATGGCAAGCTTAAAACATTGGGTTCAAAAAACAATACGGTTCAATTAAGGCTAAAAATTAAAACTGGCGTAGGTTGGGTTGAGCAACAAAACCCAACACTTCCTTGACTTTGTTGGGTAAGACTAAAGTTCTACCCAACCTACAATTTTCTTAACTGAACGGTATTACTTGTAAGAACCAAGTTTTAACGGCGGTAGTCTCACTTTTGCTGCTAGAAAAGGCTGATGCGTGTAGCTAGCCACAGGCATTGCAAATCAAAACTACACGCGCTCAGGAGCAATTCATGAATTGCCCCTACCTGAAAATCATTCTTTTCGGCTATTCTTTGCGTAAGTCTTGTTCACTTTTCGCTGTCCGGCTAAAAAGTCGATAGTATAGCGACGTACTAGTTTCCTTTAAAGGAAACAGCAGATAGGTGAGAGGATTTATTGCCACAATAATATTTCGGAAGTCTCGCCGCGCCAAAAATAAGATTGCACGAGCAACTTGCTGTGCAGACATCACTCCATAAGGATTCAACTGACTCTTAAACGGGCCAAGAATTAACTTGCGAATTACACAATCCCCGTCCAAACGCTTGAGGGTAACAATATCTCCTAGCGCTCTTTTGCTAAGTTCATAAAGCGGACTCAGCGCTGGAGAAACCTCAGCCTCAGAAGTGTTTACCCAAATTTCCTTGGTTGCTTTTGCTTGTGGCCCTGTTACAGTTGTCAAAAATATATCTATCAACCGTAATGCTGAAAAGGTATTCACTTCATAAGAGGAATTGATAGCCTCCGATGTGCGGCTGGCGTAGACATTGACTCCATGATTGATAATTAAAATATCTACTTTCTCTAAACTATTTCTCAATTCAGCTTCGTTGCCTAACTGCCAGGAAACCACCTTTACCCCAACTTGCTCTACTAATTTTTCTGGATTAGTGGTTAATGCGACGACTTTAGCATTATTCTTTATAAGTTCAGCCGCCAACGCTTGCCCCAGCGCTCCTGATGCTCCGGTTAAAGCGATGGTTTTACCTTTGAGAGACAGTCCTGTGCCCAGAATTTTATCCACTAGGGGAAAGACACCACTGTAGTAAGCGTTGACATCATCAAAATGATGCCGCCAATGGTAAGACCGATTCACCCACCAAATCGATGGAATTGTCTCTAAAGGGCCGGGTAGGTGGTTGTAATCTGTATCAATTTTTCCCTGAAAATATCGCACAGACGCGCCATACAAAAAGGTACAACCATAAGCTACTCCCAGCCATAACCCCATTTGCTGGACAATTAAGGCAACGACTACCAATACCACTAGCAATAAACTCGACTCTAAAATGTCGTGATAGAGTTGGGATTCTTGATAAATTTTCAGAGAAACTATTGATAAATCGCGGCGATAGGCCATGTGGTGCTTGTTGTGCCATTTAGCAAGCCAACTGACTTGGTGACACAAAGCATGGTAGCTGTCTCTCAATATCTCAGCAAGTAAAAGTGAGAAGAGTGCCCAACTTGCAAACTGTAAGCTGGCATTTAGCCAAACCCAATTAATTTGTAAGCTTGTCTCAATTCCCATCAAGTTTTCAGCTAGCATTTTTATCATGTTTGTCTGTACTCGTTTTTCTTAATCATTCTTCACGATCTGAGGTGCGTTAAGGTCGAGTCTAAAACAAATTAAAATCAAAGGGAATAGGGAGTAGAGAGCAGAGGAGCAGGGGAAGTTAGTTACAGTAAGTGTTTCCCCTCTGCCCCTCTGCCCCTCTGCCCCCGTGCCCTTTTAACTCTCCCTCTTCTCTTGTCGCTCTTTGAGTTTCAGCATAATTTCAGCGTGCATCTCGCGGGTAATTGGGTAAAAATACGTTAAAACTAAGCCAAAAATCAAACAAACTGTCGGTATGGGGCCAACGGCAACGCGAATAGCAAACAGTGCTGATTCCGGTTGGATGGGTAGCGGACTTCCGGCTACAGATTCTTTGAAACCAGATACTTGCAAAGCATTTCCCACCAAAAATAGCCCCAAAGCTAAACCAAATTTTTGCAGCAAAACCATGAAGCCATAAAAAATGCCTTCTCTACGTTGTCCAGTTTGCAGTTCATCTAATTCAATCACATCTGGAATCATTGACCAGGGAATCAGATAAGCTGTGGATACACCAATACCTGCCATCACAGCCATCACATACATGAAAACTATTTGACCAGGCTGTAAGAAAAATAGTCCGGCTGCTGCTATAATCCACAAACTCATTCCCAAAAAATAAACAACTTTTTTGCCAATTTTTTTACTCAACGCTCCCCACACGAATAGCATCAACAGAGCAGTTCCTTGGACTGCAATCATGACTGTGGGCACATCTGATTCTTTTAGTCCCATACAATTGACTACAAAATAGGGAATAATGCTGGCTGTTACCTGTACGCCTAGCCAAGAACAAAGATATATACCAATAACAAATAAAAAAGGTCGGTTGCTAAAGACAATTTTTAGCTGTTCAAAAAAGGGAAGAGATGCAGGTTCCTCGGTTTGGATGCGTTTAGCCTCAAAAGCTAAGATGCGATCGCGGACTCCAAAAACGCACCAATATAATCCTAAAATCGAAATTACAGTAGAAACTGCTGCTAAAACAAGATATTGTTGTTGGCGATCGGCAATCACTGAAAAAACAATTTGCGTTAAAATCAACGATAAAATGCTGCCACCAATGGAAAATGTAAAGCGATAGCTGTTAAGGCTGGTGCGTTCGTCGTAATCTTGAGTCAGTTCTGGAGTCATCGCCGTATAGGGCAAATTCACAACTGTATAAAACACTTGAGATACCACCCCAATGACTACGTAATACCAAAATAATGGCCAAATATTATCACTCTGATTTGCACTAAATTGCGGTACAATCCACTGCAAGAAAAAGAAAATTCCAAAGGGAATTGCTCCATAAAACATCCAAGGAAGACGACGCCCCCAACGACGAGATTTCGTTTTATCAGTCAGGAACCCGACAAACGGATCGTTTATGCCATCCCAGATTTTGCCAATCATCAAAATACTGCCAGCTAAACCCGCAGGGATACCAGCGACATTTGTGAAGAAAACCAGCAGAAAAAAGACGGAGATATTGGCAGTGATTGCTGGCCCTAAATCTCCTGCACCATAAGCCAGCTTTGTTTTTAAGTCGAGTTTTTCACTGAGAATATCTTGTTTGGCACCGCCATCAGCGGCAGAATCTTTCATAATAACTTGCGCTCATACTAAAATAGAAAGTTTGCGACTGCCTTCAATACTAGCCATCTACCACTCCCGTTAGACTTATGCCAGACCTTTATGTTTCTTGGTCAGATTATCACCAAAAAATTGAACAACTGGCTATTCAGATTTATGAATCCGGTTGGGAATTCAACCAGATTATCTGTCTTGCCAGAGGAGGACTAAGAGTTGGAGATATTCTTTCCCGTATATACCAGCAACCACTGGCAATTTTAGCAACCTCATCTTACAGTGGCACTGGTAAGCAAGAAAGAAGCAATTTAATTTTCTCCCGCCACTTAACGATGACTGCCGAAAAGTTAGGTTCGCGCATTCTCGTAGTCGATGATTTGGTAGACTCTGGTATCACACTCCAGCAGACTATACCTTGGCTCAAGCAAAATACTGATTTCCCCATTGAGGAAATTCGCACCGCCGTTCTTTGGTATAAAGCCTGTTCAGTTATAGCACCCAATTATTATGTTGATTACTTAGCTGACAATCCCTGGATTCACCAACCCTTTGAACACTACGAGCAGATGAACATCGCAGAACTTGCGGCTAAAGTAAGTCAACTGTGTTAAAAATACATAGACTAATATTCACCAGCTTCTAGCTGCTCGTTACTTGTGCTTAAATACACATTGCAACCTCTAAACAGTCTATATTCTGTTTTAGGAGCATCGTGTGTATTTGAGATATACTCTTGTTCTTCAGGCGTGAATAGATAACGTTTTGAATGTCAGGTGTTGAGGAAAGGGATAGCTTTCTGCTCATGGTCATGGAACGGAGCTTTCTGATCTAAATTTTTTATGATTTCTATCTATGGAAGAAACAGTCTACGACAACTTTTTCAAGAACTTTACTGTAGTCACAGCAACTATATCTGCCGCAGATTATCTTCCTGAAACATCAGGTATTTATGCTTTATACCATGCATTTGATTTTTTAGAAAATAAATTATCTGACCATATAGATACTCGTCTGAAAAATACGGTATTTAAAACAAAGTTTTCTGAGAAAGATAATAGAAGCAAGTTCATTGTCGATACTTGTGGAGAGTCAGTTGGTTTGTCTCCAAGAATGGATAAATTTCTCAAAGCTGTTTCTCAGCCTAAAGATCGAAGAATTTTAAAAAATCTTTTAATCTCATGTAGTATTCTCCAATGCCCAGATTACATTGGCACTGCAAGTAACTTAAGAGATAGATTTATTCAGCATTTAGAGCGAGATGATGGGTTTTTCTCAAAGTATGCAAATATAAGACCCAATGATGAATTTTTATTCGTTTGTTTACCTTGCCCAAAAAACATTTCTAGAGAGCTGGAAAGCTTGTTGATTCAACTATGTCAGCCTAAGTTTAATACACAGAGGAGTTAGAAAATGGAATTAGATAATCAGTCTCCAGAGACTATTGAATATAAGGCAATTAGTGGGAAGTTTGGTGAGGTTAGGTACTTCATAACAACTCTTGACCAAAGCGATGCAGTTGAAAATATTAGATTTGCTGATGAAATTCAGGGCAGTTGGAGCTTCTCTGAACGAGTTCAGCGAAAACTAGATGAAAATAGAGCTAATACAGACATATTTTCTTACCTAGCGCAGGGTGGAATTCGCTTTTTTAATTCAATTGTAGTTGTACTTTTACCCAACTCAAATGAACAAAGAGAGTTCTGGGACTTCTCTACAGTTAGTAGTCAGGGAAAGACTGTCGAAAAATGGGTCAATTTAAAGCTATATAAGAATGTAGCTAGAATTGTAATTGATGGTCAACATAGACTTCTTTCATTAAGAAGATATTGGAACGCCCATACTGGAAAAGAGCCTTTAAGCTCTCAACAAATAAATGATAATTTTAGCTGCTTAGAAACCTTTGACATACCAGTTGTTTATTTAGTGTTTGGGAATTTTGGCAGAGTTGGTCATGCAGACCTAAGTGAAACTGTAAGAGATGAAATAATCAAAGCGACTCGCAATATTTTTACAGTTATAAACAAGACAGCAAAATCAATCGATAAACCAACTCAACTGTTATTAGATGACAGCAAAATATCAGCATTGATTCCTAGAAAGCTTTTAGAGGAAGGAGTGCTTGAAGATAGATTCGTTAAATGGTCTGACACAAAAAGAAGCTTGACTCAATTAGACCCTTATCTAACGACTCTAGATTTGTTAAGCCAATGTACTGTTGAACTATTGAAAGATCATCAGAAGCAAGCTTTAAAGAAATCATTCAATTCACCAAGTGAGCGTAATATGGCTCTGGAGACTTATTATGAGTCTCATCCTAAACTTCATGAGATAGGCACTAAAGCATTGCTGAAGTGGTTTTTTACTGAACTTCAGCCATTCAAGGATTGGGTATCACAGATTGACTACGTAGGTATAAACATTCCTATTCAACCGGAGCAACCTCGATTAACTACAAGCCAAAAAGCAAGTATAAAGAAATTACGGGGTTCCAACATTCTGTATACTCTTATAGGACAAAAAATTCTTTTTTTTGCTATTTCAAGGTTCTTGCTTAAGATAAGAATAGAGTACCGTATTCCAGCAATTCTTGATGCCATATCGCTTAGTATAACTAAGATGTATGAAGATGGCTTTTTCAATAGAAATAAAGCTCATTGGTCTAATGTTTTAGTGCAACCAAATGAAAAACTAGCCATGATCACTAAAAACTCTGGAGTTGAGAAATGCATAGAACTTCTCAAAATGATATTGCTTGATTCCTCTGATGGCGTAAGAGAATTAATAAAACGTACTAAAGAGAATGTTAGTAATGAGGTTAACTGGAATGAAGTTTTAATTTCAAATTGGAGAAGAGAGTTTCATGTGATATTACCTGAAGTTGATTTTATTGATGAGCAGATAAAGGAATCTTCTGAATCAGATGACTCCTTTGCTGAAGTTAGAGATTTGCTTGACTCTTCTGAGGAGGACGAAGAGGAATCTGATGAAATTGAAGATGATGAGGATATTTTTAAAGAAACTGAGGAAGTAAAAGACTAAATGTAGTGACCTGCAACACTAATAGCTAAAATTAGTTAAGTTTTTGGTATCTCCCCAAACTTAGGACTCCACCACCCTTTTGGCGTATTGAAATAAGCCACATCTTTATGTTTGGTGTCCTTACGGGATTGTGGATTGGAACATCGCAACATTGTTTTACTCTGCCCCTCTTTGATATAACTGTACTCCTCTAAAGGTTTCTTACATACTGGGCAGGGATATGCCGTCATCTTCACGGGAGGCTTTTGCTGATTTTCAGCCTGGACTGCTTTAGTTTGTGGTGGCTGCCAAGTTTTATTAAAGTCGCTCCAAAATAGCACGACATTTTCACAGCCTTTTGTACATTTAAGGAAATATTTCTTTTTAACCTTAGTACTGGGAATTTTGGCAAGAAAACTTTTGCATTCAGGGCATCGCGTTTTAGAAGTTTCATATTTACGCTCAGTTATCACATTAGCTTTACCTGTTGGGGAACTTGCAACTACAGTTTTAGCTTTGGAGAGCGCTGGTATAAAGTAATTCTGATTCCAACTAGTTAAATAATGCTGCCAAGAGTTTTTCCCTTCAGAAATTGCATCAAGGGCATTTTCCATTTTCGCTGTGAATTCTGCCTCTAGTAAATCAGGCAGTGCTTTGAGCAAAAATGCATCAACTTCTAACCCTAACGCTGTCGGTTGCAGATGATCTTTTTTCAACTCCACATAATTTCGTTTTTTTAAGGTAGCAACAGTAGGAGCATAGGTACTTGGGCGACCAATTCCTTTACGTTCCATCAATTGCACTAATTTTGGTTCACTGTAACGAGGTGGTGGCTGCGTCTGCTTCTTTTCATGTCCAGCATTCTCCAGTTTTAGCGCTTGTCCCTGTTTTAATGAAGGTAAAACACTATCCTTGCTGAGATTATTCCAGTACCGAGCATAACCGTAAAATTCAATTACTTGCCCTCTGGCTGACCACAGTAGGGAACCAGATTGAGTAATCACCAAAGTTTTACGCAATTGAGCAGCCCGACACTGAGAAGCAATTGACCGTTTCCAGATCATCACATACAAATTAAACTCATCATCAGGAAGTTCTAAACGTAACTGAACTGAGGGACGAAACACATCTGTTGGGCGAATCGCTTCATGTGCTTCTTGAGCCGATTTGCTACTACGATGCTTGGCGACTTGCTGCGGTACATTCGGCGGGTCGTTTTGCTCTAACCATTTACGGGCGCTGGCACAAAATTCTGGACTCAGCATTACTGAGTCTGTCCGCATATATGTGATAAGCCCTGCTTCATAAAGCTTTTGGGCAACAATCATGGTTTTGTCAGGAGCAAACCTCAACTTTGAACCAGCTGCTTGCTGAAGGCTGGAGGTTGTAAATGGCGGCGGTGGCTGGCGGTTAACGATTTTTCCTTCAAAATGAATCACCTGATGAGGATGTCGCTGTGCTTCTTCTACTAAACGTGTAGCCTCTGCTTCGGAAAGAACGCGCTTAGACTCCGGTGTTTCTGGACTATTACCTACTTTCGCGTCATCATGAGTTTCAGTTTCTTGGTCTGCTGCATCTTTTGCAGAATCGACCGTCCCTTTGTAAAAAGCCCGAAATCCTTCAGCATAATCTACCCAAACACTCCAGTAATCTTGGGGAACAAAAGCCAGAATTTCGTTTTCTCGCTGACAAATCAGGTGCAACGTGGCGCTTTGAACTCTACCAACACTCTTAGCGCCGTTATTCAATGCCCAAACTAAAGGACTACCCTTATAACCTACCAATTTATCTAGGCAATCTCGGCACAACCCAGCACCGATTAAGTTTTGGTCTAGCTTTCTAGGATTAGCGATCGCACTCTGCACCGCCGATGCTGTAATCTCAGTATAAATTACTCGTTTTGGTTCCCTTAAACCCAGCGTTTCTTTAAGATGCCAAGCGATCGTTTCGCCTTCCCGGTCTGGGTCAGTTGCTAAGACAACTTCATCAACCTGCTTCACCGCAGACTTGAGCTTCTGGATTGTTTCTTTCGCTCGTTGGTCACGCGGGATGTAGTTGCATCGGACATTATTGCCATCCATGACAAAGCCCAAGGAATCGTCCCCTTCATTGCTGAGTTCTCGGATATGACCACAACTGGCTAGAACTTTCCAATCCGAACCCAGAATTTGACTGAGCTTTTTGACTTTTCCCGGAGATTCCACCACAAGCAGGCGTTTGATCATAGCAACTGCGTTCTCGATGCTCTATGTTGAATACTTTGTAACAACAAGTAATTCCATAGTATATTTTAGTATATATGTATCATCTAGTGTTTTTATTACTTTTAAATTGAAGCGTAAAAAACCTGGTTCTCATAGAGAAGCCGGGTTTTTAAGTAATTGCTAATTTATTTCTGGACAGTACAACAGGGCAATAAAGGCTTGTTTACAACTTCTTTAATGTCTACTGAATTTAAAAAATCTTCCCAATATTTCTGAACTTCAGGATCGTTCGGACGCTGGCGGCGTAAATTAGCTAAAGTTCTCAGAGCATCTTCCCAAAACCCGGCTGTGGCAAATAAAACCGCCCGATCTAAGTCTGTGTTTGGTTGGTTTAGCTGAAGAGATAGGTTTTCATCTTGCGATCGCACAATTGTACCTTCTACATAAGAGTCTTTATCGCGGTTATTAGGATCGCAAATCATCGAAAAAGTCCAATTATATTCTTTACCTATTTGTAGAGATGGCCGATCGACAGGTACGTTTACACTAACAATACCATTCTGCCCAACAGGTTTGAAAGTTCCTTTATATAACGGGTCAATGCTATCACCATCCCGCAAAACAAATTCTAGTGCTTGCACTGTTGTCGAGGTTTGAGGAACGTAGAAAAAGAATGTGGGACGTTCTGCTGTGGTGCGTTGAGCTTCCTTATCTGTTGGTGTCAGGGGAATAAGATATTGTCCAGTTTGAAAGCAACTTCCCCGTGTTCCTGCTGACCTTACCCTACCAGGTCTACCTGGGACAAAGGCGATACGATTTCTACCGCGTTGAATGTAGCTTGTAACATTTCTAATTGCAGAAGTAGCATATCTATCTCCAGGACGTAGCCGCTCTGCTTGCTGAAAATTCAATAAAGCTTTTCTATAATTTCTTCGTTTGGTTTCATTGTAGCCATTCAGCATATATTGAGTGTAAGCAGATTTTGCTTGTGCCAGTTGGTAAACTGATGTTGCCAAAACCTGAGTAATACTTACAGGCTCAAAGGGTACAAATGCTAAAGCAGCAAGCAGATAACTTGCCCAGAATCTATATTTCATAGTGTTTATGTTTACTTGTAGTACATTGTTTGGGTATATATAATACAATAGCCTAAGCTTTTACAGTCACAAGACTTTATCTGTGCTACTTTCTGTGAAGGCTGAGGTAGTATTGTAATTTTTTTACAACAAAATTCCCAACTTTTTTCAGAAGTTGGGAATCTTAACCTTTGGATTTTCAGTAGTCTAAAGTTAATAGACTATTAGCTTTTGCCTATTCCTTAATAGACAGAAGAG
Source organism: Nostoc sp. DedQUE09 (assembly GCF_034530915.1). Lineage (NCBI taxonomy): Bacteria > Bacillati > Cyanobacteriota > Cyanophyceae > Nostocales > Nostocaceae > Nostoc > Nostoc sp. DedQUE09. The sequence goes on along the minus strand of NZ_JAVRCE010000024.1, from coordinate 67,134 downwards.
TGAAATTAAAGATGCATTATCCAGAACCCTCGTAGAGACGTAGCACTGCTACATCTCTACATTATTTCTCACTCATATTTTTAATGAGGTACAGCCAATTGTTCATCGGCTACCTGAACATGATCGGTAACAATTTTGCGGAATACATCACCTTCAATTGTTTCTTGTTCTGCTAGCAAATCTACTAAACGTTCCAAAACTACACGGTTTTCTTCCAACAGTTCTTTGGCTTTAATGTAGGAATTGCTAACAATTTCGCGCACTTGTGAATCAATTTTGGCAGCAATTTCTTCAGAATAGTCTGATTTATTCATCCAGTCACGTCCTAGAAATACTTCTCCACTCTGATTTTCCAAGGACAATGGGCCTAATTCTGACATCCCGAAGCGTGTCACCATCTGCCGCGCCATTCCTGTTACGTGTTGCAAATCATTACTTGCACCTGTGGTCACTTCTGGCTTCCCAAAAACGATTTCCTCGGCGGCGCGACCACCCAAAGTAGCAGTAATCCTCGATTTGAGTTGGGAACGGGAAATTAACCCCTGTTCTTCGTTGGGAGTAAACCAAGTTAATCCCAGTGCTTGTCCCCGTGGAATCAATGTAACTTTCTGCACAGGATCGTGGTCTTTGAGCAATGTGCCTACTAAAGCGTGTCCAACTTCATGATAGGCAATCAAGCGCTTGCTCTTGCTGTCTACTAAGGCGGTACCTTCCATACCTGCAACAACTCGGTCTACAGCAGCATCAATTTCTAAAAGAGTGACGGCTTCTTTACGTCTTCTAGCGGTGAGAATGGCAGCTTCGTTGAGTAAGTTAGCTAAATCTGCGCCAGTAAAACCAGGAGTGCGGCGAGCGATCGCTTCTAATGATACGCTAGGATCGATTTTCTTATTCCGCGCGTGGACTTTCAAAATTTCCAGTCGCCCTTTGAGATCGGGTGGATCGACCATCACTTGTCTATCAAAACGTCCCGGTCTGAGTAATGCTGTATCTAAAACATCTGGGCGGTTAGTGGCAGCAATAATAATGATACCTGTGTTACCTTCAAAACCATCCATTTCGGTGAGCAGTTGGTTCAAGGTTTGTTCGCGCTCGTCGTTACCGCCACCGATACCAGCACCCCGTTGTCTACCTACTGCGTCAATTTCATCGATAAATATTAGACAAGGGGCATTATCTTTGGCTTTCTTGAAAAGGTCGCGCACGCGAGATGCACCCACGCCAACGAACATTTCCACAAATTCTGAACCAGAAATACTGAAGAATGGTACACCGGCTTCACCTGCGATCGCTTTTGCTAGTAAAGTTTTACCAGTACCAGGAGGGCCAATTAACAGCACTCCTTTGGGAATCCGTGCGCCTACAGCAGTAAATCTTTCCGGCTGTTTCAGGAAAGTCACAACTTCTTCAAGTTCTTCTTTCGCTTCTTCAACCCCAGCGACATCTTCAAATTTCACTCCAGTTTTTGCCTCCATTTGGAAGCGAGCTTTGGATTTACCAAAATTCATCGCTTGGCTAGAAGCATTAGTAGAGCGTCGGAGGAACAATAGCATTAAAGCTACTAGTGGCAAAATCCACATCAAGTTGATCAACAGTCCAACAGCAGCTCGACTGTTAGCAGAGGAAACTTCCCCAAAATCAACATTCTTATCTTTGAGAATATTGATTAACTCTGTGTTTTGCGCCAAAAGTCTCACCTGTTGCGGTGGTGTATTATCTTTTTGCCCCTTGAGATAAACCTTTGCTAGCTGTTCGGTTTCATCTAACTCTACTTTCTCGACTTCTCCCGCCTTAACTTTCTTTATCAAGTCGCCATAATTTAGCGAGGCGGTTTCTGCCTTTTGTGCCATGACAGGAGTACTTCCGAAAATTCCTGGCAACATAATCAGACTAGCAGCAATTGCACCAACCCAAGCAACGCGCTTTGAGGACTGCCTTTTTATCAATGCTTTTTTTCCCGAATTTGTCATAATAATTACCCTTTGTCTGCTGGCACAAGTTAAGCGCTGGTTTTATGCCTATTCTTCTATCAAAAATTGTAATAACTGGAAATTACACTTTTCTTATCTAGTCTAACTTCCTCACAAAAGCATTCCCAAGTTTCTTCAGGCTATTACATAAAGTTGAGCGATCGTTATCTAGTATGCAGCTTTTAAGACTGGGGATTGGGCACAAGAGACAGAGGTGCGGAGGTGCGGAGGTGCAGAGGGGCAGAGGGTAAAGACTTACTGCTACTTCTCCTCGGTAACAGAGCATTGGTCATTGAGCGTAGCCGAAATGAGCCGTTGGCGTTCGCGAAGCGTCTCCGACAGGAGAAGCCTCTCGTAGAGAAGTGCTGCTCCTCTGCTCCTCTGCTCCCCTGCTCCCCTGCGCCCCTGCTTCCCCAATCCTCAATCTCCAGTAGAGATTAATTTGACACATTCCGGCACAAATCGCTAAGATAAACATAGTCATAACGATTCCGCTTTTTAAGAAATCTGACGATAGTAGCTAGTTAATAGTTTGTGGGTTAATTATGGTGAAAATTATTGGCATTGGTGGTAGTTTAAGACCCAACTCTTATACCCAGCTTGCTTTAGAAGTCGCAGCGCAAAGGGTTGAAGCAGTAGGCGCAGAGGTAGAAATTCTCGATTTACGGCAGTTGCAGCTACCATTTTGCACTGGCGCAAAGGAGTATCCAGAGTATCCAGATGTTCAGCGGTTGCAAGAAACAGTTAGTCAAGCTGATGGGTTAATTTTAGCGACACCTGAGTATCATGGTGGCGTTAGTGGTGTCCTGAAAAATGCTCTGGACTTAATGAGCTTTGATCAACTATCTGATAAAGTAGCAGGATTTATTAGTGTTTTGGGCGGTCAGTCTAATAGCAACGCTCTAAACGAACTACGGTTAATTACCAGATGGGTGCATTGTTGGTCTATCCCTGAACAAATTGCGATCGGACAAGCTTGGGGTGCATTCAGTCCTGAAGGCAAACTAGTAGATGAAAAGCTCTCTCAAAGATTCGATCAATTTGCTCAAAGTTTAGTTGATAACACTCGCAAGCTGCGGGGCGTAAATTAATTGTAGGGTGGGTCTAGCTTTGCCCACCCTTGTAAACTCAAAACTTAATGATGGTGGTGGTGATGGTGATCTCCAGCGAGTTGGGGATTAACTGCTAAAGGTTGCTCTGATAACAACTCTGCTATATGAGCATCAGCCCATTGTGCCGCCATTGCCAAAAATTCTGGATGATCGTTGACGCAAGCCATTTGCACGTAGTTCGTGCCAGGATGCTGTTTCTCTAAAGCATGGATGATATGGTGTACATCCAATAGAGTTTCGTGGTTTTCTGTGGCAAAGCCAATTGGCATAAAAATTACCACTTTTGCACCCAATTGAATCAGGTTATTTGCCGCTTGCTCGGCATTTGGCTGTGTCCAATCAATTAAGGGTGTATCATGATTAAGCCAACCCACGGAGATTAACGGATAGCGGTTAATTAACTTCTCCCGAACTAAATCGTACATTGCTTCACTTTCGGCAATCCCAGAAGTAAAGCCTTTAGCTTTGTGGGGACAGCCGTGATTCATTAACACAATGCCGATTTGAGAAGGGAGATAAGCTCCTGCTAATTCAGCAATTTTCTCCTCAACCAGATGAGCCATCAAATCGATGTAAGCTGGTTCGTTGAAAAAAGAAGGAATGTAGCGCTGTGCTTTAACCCAGTGTTCTTCACCGTCAGTCAACTCAACCAGAGCATTGTTAACTTGCTCGATCGCAATCCCACTAGTAAAAATAGAATCAACAACCAGCAGTGGGTAGATTAGCAGCTTATCAAAGCCTTGGTTTTTGATTTCTGCCAAGACTTGATTGGGTAAGAAAGGCGCGCAGAAGTTGAAAGCCTTGAAAACTTGAACCTTATCGCCCCATTTTTCTTGTAAATTCTTCTCAATCCCAGCCCGCTGCTGTTCAAAGATGGCATTGTGTGGGGAGATAAAATCGTGGTGTGTGTGTCCCCACTCATGGCGATCAAATAGCGCCAAAAGCTTTGCCAGAGGCGGATAAATCCACGTTGGTACTGGTGCGAATTTTGCTGTCAGTAGATTTAAAGCCTGTTCGTTATAGTTGGCGAAATCTTCGTAGCTTTCGACTTCGCCGTAGCCCATGAGCAATACGGCTACACGGTCTTTACCTGATAGATGCTCGTGAGTGTGTTGTACTTTTTCCGGCGTGGCAACCACAATGAGTTCCTCAATATAACCAAAGTGCAGAGAGATTTGGAGTTAGGGAATAGTTTGCACTTTTTCCCTACTAGTAACTTATTATCCCATCCAGGGGGATAGGATAGGTGGCAAAATCAAAAGAATACATCAAAAGACATACTTTATAGATAAAAACACTTTAACTAAATGTGCTTTAAGTTTGGTGCTATCCAAGCTTGTCGAGCTTCCCTAGATATTAGGACGGACTTACGCACGAGTTACAAAATAGCGTACTTGCCGCAGTCTACCACAGAGGCACAGAGGACACGCAGAAATTGACATTAATAGACATCTGCGTGTCCAGACGATAGGATGTTTTTTCACTGGAAGTCTTTAAACCGCATCTTTTGAAGGGTAATTCAAGAGAATCTAAAAAGTTACAAGACTAAACCAGTACTTAGAAAACACGCCATAACAGTCTAATTGCTATACAAAGTAGATAAGCTGCAAAAAGCATTTACCAGTCCTTAAAAATTAGTAACGGCACAATAAAACTAAACTAAGTAAATCAAGAGAAATTAGGCTATAAGTCTCTTTAATACTGCTTCCTGACTCCTGGCTCTTGCCCTATTCACAGCTACAAATATTTACGTCGGCTTACTTCTTTATAAGCTTTATGTATTAGTTTTAATGATGATTGTTACATATATTTATTGCAAATTTGAGAGTCAGTCTTGTATGATTTATTCCAACGATTTTTTTGAACTGAGACTTTTCAAATACATTACATGCAAAACAACTCAAACATTGAGCGCAAAGAGGGAGAGTTACAAAACTAGTGGCAGACATAACTAATGTTCTTTCAATTGCGGTAGGTGCAGTTCCTGGAGCGCTGTCTCGGTTTTACATTACAGAATGGACAAAAGCTAAATTAGGGACAAAATTTCCCTATGGAACATTTGCCATTAATTTGACTGGATGTTTAGCAATGGGTTTCTTTTTCACAATTTCCAAAGGAATTACAGGCTATCCCAAGGAATTGGATTTACTTATTAGAACTGGATTTTTAGGTTCTTACACCACATTTTCAACCTATGGCTTTGATACTCTAACCCTATGGCGTAGCAAACAAAAGACTGCAACGGTTTTTTATTGGGCAGGGAGTGCAATTATCGGTTTGGGAGCGGTGATTTTAGGAGTAGCGATCGCCAAGCTTTTTGTGAAGTAATTTCCTCAAGTAATAAAAAAGGTTGGGATGTACTTGAGAGCAACTTTGAAAAAAGTCTTTACGAGAAAGCATACATATTTTTAGGTAAAAAACAATGAATTTGTTGAAAGGACGTTATCCCCTAGCTGTGGCGATCGGGGCGGTTTTTGGAGCGTTGAGTCGTTTTTATGGAACCGAATTTGCAAAAGCTATTTTTGGAAAAGATTTTGGCTTTTACGGCACATTCTTTATTAATGTGACTGGCTGTTTATTGATTGCTTATATTTTGACTTTAGCAGTCGAGAATATTCGCATCATCTCGACTGAACTTCGTCTGATGACGACAACAGGTTTTTGCGGCGCATATACTACTTTTTCAACCTATGGCTTGGAATCAAAAGGTTTCTTAGATAAAGGCGATATCACAATGCTGTTAATTTATTTTGTTGGCAGTGCGATCGCAGGAATGATTGGCATCCAAATCGGTGTTTTATTGGCAAGATCAAGCGTTCAGAGATCCTAAATTATAGCAGTTTGTAGTCGAGTGAGATGCATTTTTATGGGCTATAATCCCTGATAAAAAAGCCTTTTCTTGTATCTCGCTCAAGAACACACTACTATAAAACTCAGAAAATAAATATGGGCAAGTTTCCATTAAAGTACGATGGTTGAAGAAGAATGCAGAATTCAGAATTCAGAATCAAGACGCTCTCTAGGTGCAGCGTCTCGTAGAGATGCCATGCCGTTGGCGTTCGCGTCTCTGAAAGAGAAGCCTCTCAAACGCGAGTGCGTCTCCCTTTGCGAGAAGAGAAGGCTTTATACTGCGCTATCCGCTTTTCAGTCAGAATTCACTGCGATTCCTGGCTCCTGAATTCTGTTCGATAACCATGAATATGAATATGACATCATCTTATTCAAATTTATGCATTGAACTCGTTGAAACTAGTTTTGAGAAAATCAAACCTTGTGCTAGGACGATTTGAGATGATAATTTTGAGTGATTCAGAGTAGCTAAATCTGCACATACAATCCTCCATAATCCATAATTATAGTATTAATATTATTTTCCAAAGATTGAACGATTAACCGATAAATTTGGTCAGATTTATATTGGGATTGGGCACGCATCAATGATTTGAGAGTGTAAACTAAGGAATGAGCGAGGGCAAGCATTGTTCTTACTTTTAAAAATTCAATATTTCACAGAATTTATTTCATATTTTCTGCTATCAAAGCAAATTCAGATTCTATAATTGCAATTAGCGATCGCACTAAGGAATGACACAAACTGACACAAAGCCTCATCCATGCATCTGTATAGTTATGAACAAAACTATGTAATTTTTTGGCTTATTAAGTTTTATTTATTACTACAGGTTACTTAAAATCTTCCCTTCATCTCTCATCATCTTTTAGTAAAGCTGAACAGTTAATAGACCCTTGTAGTAGGTTTAAATTATTCATAATTTTGAAAGCTGCCACGCACAGACAGATGAGCATCATTATTATTTGCCCTGGAATCCACGATCCAGCCTTCACTGAATCCTTTATATCGGAATGGTTAGATATTCCTAATGGCTTAATTTCTAAAAATCAATCTAATATATTGGTTTTTCCGGGTAATGATTTTTCGAGTTTATCAGCATTGCACATTTTGCAGTTTTTGCGCGTTAGCCTAGCTCACCGCAGGTATTGCTTGACCGAGACCGACTCTTTAAAATCACCAATTATATTCATAAGCTTTAGTGCTGGCGTAGTTGGGGCAATAGGGGCAGCACATTTGTGGCAACTCTTGGGTGGTCGTGTCAAAGCTTTTATTGCTATAGATGGATGGGGAGTACCACTACAGGGTAATTTCCCTATTCATCGGATGAGCCATGATTATTTCACCCATTGGAGTTCATCTTTGCTAGGCAGTGGGCAAAATAACTTTTATGCAGAGCCATCAGTCGATCATTTGTCCATTTGGAAATCTCCCCAAACTGTACAAGGCTGTTGGGTAGATTCGTCCATTGAGATTATTCCACCCACAGGTCGTCTGACAGCAACTGAGTTTTTGCTTATGCTGTTAAAGCACTACGAAGCAAATTAATCCGGACAATGGAGTAAGTAAACAGGAGTTAGGAGTGAGGGATTTGGAGTCAGCATTTATTCTGCCCTATGCCCAATACCCCATGCCCAATGCCCCATGCCCCATCTACCCCAAGAAAGTATCTAAATGTTTCCAACTGAACCGGCTGCTGTTAATAACGGCTTTGGCGCACTGCTGAAAAACCGTGGTTTTATGCTCCTGTGGATTGGGCAATTGGTGTCCCAGTTAGCAGATAAAGTCTTCTTCGTTTTAATGATTGCTCTGTTAGAGAACTACTCACCGCTTCCTGGGTTGGCACAAAACTCGATGTACTCAACCTTGATGCTATCGTTTACAATACCAGCAATTTTGTTCGGCTCTGCCGGTGGTATCTTTGTTGACCGCTTGCCAAAAAAGCTGATTATGGTCGGCTCAGATATTGTGCGGGGAATAATGACACTGTGTCTTCCCTTGTTACCGCGAGAGTTCCTGATTCTGTTAATCCTGACTTTTGCCATTTCCACGGTGACGCAGTTTTTTGCACCAGCTGAACAAGCAGCGATTCCCTTGTTGGTGAAGCGAGAGAATTTGTTGGCAGCCAATGCGCTGTTTAGCAGCACGATGATGGGAGCTTTAATTGTTGGCTTTGCGATCGGTGAGCCGATTCTGAGTTTGTCGAAAAGCTTGATGGGAGAACAATACGGTCAAGAGATTGTAGTTGGTGGATTATACATATTATCGGCTGCGATCATGCAGCCAATTAAGTTTAAAGAATCCAAACCCCACCAAGAACATCAAGCATCAAATAACCCTTGGGCTGAATTCACTGAGAGCCTGCGGTATCTCAAGAAAAACCGTTTGATATTGAATGCCATGCTGCAACTGACAACTTTATATTGTGTGTTTGCAGCCTTAACAGTGCTAACAATTCAATTAGCCGAGGAGTTTGGTTTAAAAGAAAAACAGTTTGGCTTTTTCTTGGCAGCAGCCGGTGTGGGTATGGTATTTGGTGCGGCGATTTTAGGCCACTGGGGTGATAAATTGCATCATAAACCCTTACCTTTAATTGGATTTTTGATAATTGCACTAGTTTTAGGGGTGTTTACTTTTACGCACAACTTATTACTGGCGCTAGGACTCTGTACATTTTTGGGTGTAGGTGCTTCCCTAATTGGCGTACCCATGCAAACTTTAATTCAACAGCAAACACCATCTACCATGCACGGTAAAGTATTTGGCTTTCAAAATCATGCCGTTAACATCGCCTTGGCGTTACCCCTAGCCATTACTGGGCCATTGACTGATGCTCTGGGCTTGCGAACTGTGCTGGTAGCAATGAGTATTGTTGTGGTAGTTGTCGGTGTTTGGGCTTGGAAAAATACCCGCAAAGTCTTGCAAAACGTAATTTAATTAATGTACGCTAATAGTCTAGGTTTATATTTCATATAAAAATTAATAAAATTTTAATTGAAGTTTTCAATTAAAATGAAATCTTAAATACAGAATCCAGCATTAACTTTAGCTATAGTCTGAGGTTTGACCGTGCGCTCGCTCTCCCAAATTAGTCTCCCACAAACCGAGAATCACAAACAGTCTCGTGCTTCTAGCCAGCCAGCCTTGCCCAAACGAGCATCTGGCGGTTTTGCTCTGCTTGACAGCCTTCATCGCCACGGCGTTGATTATATTTTTGGTTATCCTGGTGGGGCAATTCTACCAATTTACGACGACCTGTATAAGGTGGAAGCAACTGGTGCTATGAAGCACATTCTCGTGAGGCACGAGCAAGGCGCAGCCCACGCCGCTGATGGTTACGCCCGTGCCACAGGAAAAGTAGGAGTCTGCTTTGGTACTTCGGGACCAGGAGCAACTAACTTGGTGACAGGCATCGCCACCGCCTACATGGATTCAATCCCGATGATTGTGGTTACAGGACAGGTAGCACGTCCGTCGATTGGTACAGATGCGTTTCAGGAAACTGATATTTACGGGATTACGCTCCCAATCGTCAAGCACTCCTATGTGGTACGCGATCCCAAAGATATGGCGCGAATTGTCGCCGAAGCATTCCACATCGCTAGTACTGGGCGTCCGGGGCCAGTTTTGATTGATGTCCCCAAGGATGTAGCTTTAGAAGAATTTGACTATGTTCCTGTCAAACCAGGTTCAGTGAAGTTACGCGGTTATCGTCCCACTGTGAAGGGAAATCCCCGGCAGATTAATGCTGCTATCCAATTGATTACTGAAAGCCGCCGTCCGCTATTGTATGTGGGTGGTGGTGCGATCGCAGCCGGTGCCCATGAAGAAATCAAACAACTAGCTGAATTATTCGATATTCCCGTCACCACAACTTTAATGGGGATCGGTGCCTTTGACGAACATCATCCCCTAGCTTTGGGAATGTTGGGGATGCACGGCACTGCTTACGCTAACTTCGCCGTTAGTGATTGTGACTTGCTGATTTGCGTCGGCGCTAGATTTGACGATCGCGTTACAGGTAAGTTAGACGAATTCGCCTCCCGCGCTAAAGTAATTCACATCGACATCGATCCCGCAGAAGTCGGCAAAAACCGTATTCCCGAAGTGCCCATCGTCGGCGATGTGCGGAATGTGTTAGTGGACTTGTTGCGTCGCTGCAAGGAAACAGGAGTAAAAGCTACACCTAATCAAAACCAAGAATGGTTAAATCTAGTTAACCGTTGGCGCGATGAGTATCCTCTAATCGTGCCGCATCATCCCGACAGTATTTCACCCCAAGAAGTAATTGTAGAAGTCAATAGCCAAGCACCCCAGGCTTTCTACACCACAGATGTCGGGCAACATCAAATGTGGGCAGCACAATTCTTGAAGAATGGGCCAAGGCGCTGGATTTCTAGTGCTGGTTTGGGAACGATGGGTTTTGGCTTACCTGCGGCAATGGGCGCGAAAGTGGCGTTTCCTGATGAAGAAGTCATCTGTATCAGCGGTGATGCTAGTTTCCAAATGTGTCTACAGGAACTAGGAACGATTTCACAGTATGGAATAAATGTCAAGACAATAATCCTCAACAACGGCTGGCAAGGGATGGTGCGCCAGTGGCAGCAAGCCTTCTATGGTGAGCGTTACTCATGCTCCGACATGGAAATAGGGATGCCAGACGTAGAGTTGTTGGGAAAAGCTTATGGCATTAAAGGCATGATAATCAGCGATCGCAGTCAATTAAAAGATGCGATCGCCGAAATGCTAGCACACAATGGCCCAGTAATCTTAAATGTCCACGTCACCAGAGACGAAAACTGCTATCCAATGGTAGCCCCTGGTAAGAGCAACGCTCAAATGGTCGGTTTGCAGAAACAACCGCCAAAAGCGGCAGCAGAGCCATTGTATTGTAGCAACTGCAATGCAAAAAATGCTCCTACCCATAACTTCTGTGCTGAGTGTGGGACGAAACTGTAACGCTTTTTGATAATTCAAGACCAGAGAGATAGGGGAGCAAGGAGAAGGGGAGAAAGATGCAGGAATATCCCCCTAATTCCTGCCCCCTTTACTCTTGTGTAGGTGTCGCTTAATCTCCCAGATTAGGTTGAGGTAAAAAGATATTTTCTAAGTAATTTACTCAATCGCTTTGACTGTTGAAATCTAACAGCGCCTCAGCTAACTCTTCTAGTTGAGTAATCATGATGTGCGAATATGCTGTTCTATCCCTGGTTTAATTGCAGCAAAAATTAATTGTTGTCTGTCTTATCTAATAGGAATGGGTTGTAGTTTAAGAATGTCTACAGCTAAACTCATATCGAGCAAACCTAAATCATTTGTGAGAAATAAGAACTCCGACTTGTTTGAAAAGTCGGGTTTCTGTGGATTTATATTCTCAATATTTACTTAATATATTCAGACTTAGTGTATATTGCTGAAATATACACGCATTTATTAACTAAAACTACTTTATCAAATTTAGGTTTTATTAAAAATTCATATACTTTTTGCTTTAGTTAGTTAAATATGCGAGTTAGAGTTAATTTTATATAAATCAGTTTTATCAAAAAGTTCAGTAACATTCCTCTTTGATTAACAAGTTAAATATCACTAGAATATTAATAGTTGTGATGGCTTAGTTGATTAAAAAACGTCAATTATCCCAGGTGTATCTATTTATAACTTTCTTTCAGGCAGATTCAGGAGTCTGAAAATAATCGCTCTTTTTCTTTTTACAAAAAAGAGTTTATCTTCCCCTTGATTGAGGGAGGTTAGATTGTTGTTAGCAAATTAATGTACTAAGCATTAATAGTCTGTGCATTTGGAAATCGCTGTGTTCAAGTTTTATGAGACAACAGCGTCATAATTTATATTGGAAAATTGCACTTTTGTTTCTCACTAAGAATAAACACAACTTCTTTAAGCTTTAAATATTTATCAAACCACTTTACCAATCCCCATGCAACAATATATTTCTCATTTGCTCATACTGGTATTAGGAACAAGCTCAACTTTCCTCATTACTCCATCTCAAGCTCAAACTCCGGTAAAAACTAACAGTCAAAATTCTGAAAATGTTACTCCCATATCTTCAAATTCACCTTCGGCTAACCAATTGAGTGATTTTGCCAATTCTACTAATAGCAAACCACCTCTCCTTTCTGAGGCAGCTAATAACTCTTCTGTTCCTAATGCCAATAGAACAGCAAATAAGCCTCGTACACGGCTTCCTATATTCAGCAGAATTTTTCCTACGCCTTCAATGCAGCAATAATTTTATTTGCATTCATACAAGAGGTCTAATATACTTTGACCTCTCTCCTAAAAGAAGAGAGGTTTTGAGTGTTACTCCCCAACGCTTGTAGGGAAGTGCTGTTTTTGTTAGATATATATTGGACTCAACTGAGAACCGCGATATATATTAGCCATACTCTGATTTGCTTTATGCTTGCAGCTGACAGAGCATTAAGCCAAACCATTGATTTGGATCTCTCCACACATGAAGAGGTAATAAACCTTGTGCAGTGAGTTGCTGTTTGATAGTATTAATGTCAAATTTGCGGGAAATTTCGGTGAGGATAGTCTCACCTGGTGCAAAATTAACCTTAAGATTAAGAGCGCGTAATTCTACAATTTGCGATCGCAAGCTGCGTAAATGCATTTCTATTTGATGCTCGCTTTCATTGTAAAATGCCCAGTGTTCAAACTGGGTGGTGTCAAAGTTACCCTCAAATCGCTGATTTAAATGTTCTAGCATATTGAGGTTAAATGCAGCTGTCACTCCCTGGCTGTCGTTATAAGCTGGTTCCAAAATCTGTTTTGGCTTTCGTAAATCTATCCCCAATAAAAAATACTCACCTACTTGTAAAGCATTGGTAATTTGAGAGAAGAACACATCACACTCATCAGGGGTAAGATTACCTAAACTGCTACCAATAAAACAAATCATCCGACTGGGTAATTGCGTCGGTAAGAGTTTTGCAAGGGCTAATTCATAGGTTCCCGCTAGTGCATAAACTTGAAGTAAGGGATAATCTTTTAATAACTGCTTGGCACTACTTTCTAACATACCTGCACATACATCAATTGGTAGGTAGTGCAGAGGATAGCCTAGTTGCTGGTAGGCATCTAGTAAAATACGGGTTTTGCTAGAACTGCCACTGCCAAGTTCTACCAATTCACAAACGCCAGTTATCTTAGCAATTTCACCAGCATACTGCTGTAAAATCGTTGTTTCTGTGCGTGTAAGATAATATTCTGGTAAATCACAGATTTGCTCAAACAGATCGGAACCACGATCATCATAAAAGTAACAAGGGGGTAGAGATTTAGGTGTGTGAGTTAATCCCTTCACTACATCACTCCCAGCACTAGGTGCAACTATTTGAGTTGCTCCTACCAAACGCTCTATCAGCAAGCGTTTTTCAACGCTGCTTTCAGAATTAACCTTGCTGTTAACAGCTTTAGATATCGACATGAAACCTCCGTTTGCTTGGCGTAATAGGTTACTTTGATGGCAGACCTTTACCCCAATCAGTGAAACACATAGCCATAGTTAATAAAATCATGCTTGAGCAATATAGCTCAAGCTTTAAAGCTATTTTTCAGCATTTTCCCACTAAAATAGTAGCAAGTAAGCGTCTAATTGCTATGTTCTTCAGCGATAAAGACTCGATATAGCCAATATGTCCCAAGTAGCAGCCAACAGCAGATCAAGTCAGAATGAGGTTGACTAGAGAATGTGGCTTCGTCCATATCCTGGAATAGCGCAAAAGTTTTCGAGCGACATTTATCGAAGGCTTGAGAAATAGCCTCTTTCACACTAGATTTGCTCAATTTGGATCTCACAGTCTGCTCCCACACTAATGATGCTATTTTCTGGGCAAGCAATCCAATTACCTAGAAATATAGGTTCAGACGCAATAATTACGGATTGTGGGAAAGTCGGATCATCTCGTATCCAGTAAAGAGATGGAGGCGGTGAAGTGGTAGCAAAACGAGAAGCTATTAAACGATGTCCGTCACTAAAAACTACGTTGAGTGAGGCTTCTACTTGATAGCGTTTTGCCATCTCTAGAAGCGTTAATAATGTGGTGCGTAAGGCATACTCTGGAAGCCGATGTCTGTTAATTTGACTTTGCGAAAGTAACAATGCAAAAATGTGTTCTGAGTCAGTATTGCCATTAATTTTTTCGTAAAAATCCTGGGTTAAAGTACTGCGAATTTTTCTGTGTAATGTTTTGCGGAAATTTTCGATTCGTCCATTGTGAATAAATAACTGTTGTTGATGGTTAAAGGGCTGACAATTAGCAAAATCTACGGCTTGTCCTGGTGTAGCACTGCGGACATAAGCAAGTACACATTTTGATTCGACGTAACGGCTGAGACTAGGTAGATTTATATCATTCCAAATAGGCAGAGTATTTTTGTAGATAAAAGGCTCAGTATCTTTTTGAATATGATACCAACCCACACCAAACCCATCTGCATTTACTACCCCAGAGGTCATTTTGCGGGGTTGATAACTCTGGACGATGAGTGAGTGTTCTGGTTTATACAATAGATATTCTAATGAAATAGGCGAACCGAGGTAAGCAAGTAAACGGCACATTATGAATATTCCAACTTCTATTAATACAATTATTGGGCAACAGCCTTATCCGTTTTTATTCGCCATCATCAGTGGTTCCCACTTATATGGTTTTCCCTCACCTGATTCTGATTATGACTTGCGTGGTGTGCATATTTTACCAGTTCAAAAAGTAGTGGGATTACAGACTAAAAATGAAACTATTGAAGTTTCAGAAGTTCGCGAATCTTTAGAAATCGATTTAGTAACTCATGATGTCAAAAAATTCTTTTTGATGCTACTTAAAAAGAATGGTTATGTCTTAGAACAATTGTATTCTCCTTTAATATTAGTAACCTCACCTGAGCATGAGGAATTGAAAAATATTGCTAAAAATTGTATTACTCGTCATCATAGCTACCATTATATTGGTTTTGCCACAACCCAATGGAAACTTTTTGAGAAAGAACATACGTATCGACTCAAGTCATTACTTTATGTTTATCGAGTCCTATTAACTGGAATTTATCTGATGCAAACAGGAATAGTTGAGTCTAACTTAATTAAGCTAAATGAGGTTTTTAATTTACCCTATATTTTTGATTTGATCGCCCAAAAATTAGTAAGTACAGAAAAGTCCATTTTGTTAGATATTAATGTAGCTTTTCATCAAAGAGAATATGAACGTCTGCGTAATAAGTTACAGGAAGCATATCAATCCAGCTCATTACCTGAAACACCTTCAGCTAATGCAGCTTTGGATAATTTGTTGATACGTCTGAGAGCAAGAAGCTATTAATTATAAGCTTTTAAATGCTCAATCCTAGCTTTTTTAAAAAAGACTTTGGTAATTTTCAATTCTGCGTTACCTATAGATAATGGTACTAGTTTATTTGTGTTTTAATAGGTAAAATGATTGCAAACTCCGTCCCTTGCTCAAATTCTGACATCACTTCTATTTTACCTTGGTGTTTATCAACTATCTGATAACAAATACTTAAACCTAAGCCAGTACCTTTACCCACTGGCTTAGTTGTGAAAAAAGGGTCAAATAGTTTCTTTTTAATCTCTGGTGGAATTCCGGGGCCGTTATCTCTGATCCCTACTTTGATAAAAATATCATCTATTTTTAATGTATCTATAAAAATTTGTTTACTTTTACCTGAATGAGTTTTTTGATCTAGTACAGCATCTATCGCATTACTTAGAATATTCATAAACACCTGATTGAGTTGTGCTGGATAACACTCAACCAAGGGTAAATCTCCATATTTTTTAATTACTTCAATTTCTTGTTGAAGTCTGTGATTCAGAATTAACAGTGTATTATCAATTCCTTCATGAATATCTACCTCTTTCATATCAGCTTCATCTAATCGGGAAAAGTTCCGCAAAGATAACACAATTTCCTGAATGCGTTGAGCACCCATTTTCATAGAAGAAAGCAGGCTTGGTAAATCTTTATGAATAAAGTTTAAATCAATCTCTTCAATATTGTCTTCTATTAAATAGATGGGATTCGGGTATTGTTGCTGATATAATTTCACTAGATTAAGTAAATCTTGAGTATAATCAGTTGCGCATTGAATATTCCCATAAATAAAGTTAACAGGATTATTAATTTCATGAGCTATACCTGCTACCATTTGCCCAAGAGAAGACATTTTTTCTGTTTGAATTAATTGCCCTTGAGCTTCTTTTAAATCTTGCAGGGTTTTTTGAAGTTTTTGGGTTCGTTCTTCTACGCGTTGCTCTAAACTTTGACGAGCTAGTTCTAATTCTTGGGTTCGTTCTTCTACGCGTTGCTCTAAACTTTGGTGAGCTAGCTTTAGTTCCTGGGTGTAATCCCCCACCCATTCCACCAGTTGATTCAGGGAAGTAGCTAATGTCCCTACCTCATCGTTGCTTGTAACATTAGCTCTGAGTTCAAAATTTGACTCTTCCGTGATTTTTCTAGCAACGTTAGTAACTATTTGTAGAGGGCGTGCAATTAACCTACTGGTATATACTGCTAGTATAGCTGCGATCGTAGACGATAGCAGCATACTTCCAAGAATAACTTTAATTCGCAATTTTTGGGCACTATCAAAACTAGCTTTTGCTTGCTTTCTGTTAATTTCAGCATGTCCTATAATCCGAATTAACTCATCTGAAAGTTTTTCAAATTTAACAGAAATATTAGCTTTTTTTTTGAAAAAAACTAGCAACTCTTCTTGTTCAGATTTTATTTTTTTTGCTAAAAATTTATTTTGTTCAATCTGTTTCCAAAAATCTTTGACTATTTGGCTATATGTCTTTGTATTTTCTTTATAGTTATTCAATAATTTCAACAAATCTATATTATTTTTTGTTGAATTATAAGCATAAGTATTGGAAAAAGTTTCTATTTTTGATAACTGTTGATTAACCTGACTCATTTCATCAAGAAATCTATTTTTTTCAAATTCTAACCAAATAGAATTTTCTAATACAGTTACTAATCTTTGTGGATGCAGTCGCACTCTAATTATTGAATTTTCTAAATCTTTTAATAGAGATTGTTGTTGATAAGATGAATCTAACTGCTGTTGAGCAAGTGTTTCATAGCGGTATGCAAGTAACAAACCACTTGTTGTACCGATGAAAGCGATACCAACTGCTAGAGTATACCCATAACTAATCTTTTTAGCGATATTCCAGTTATCGCTAAAGTTACTAAGTAATATAAAAATCCTTTTAACAGAATGTTTCGTAGCAGCTATCATTTATTTATTAACTTATTATAAAAAATTTCCTTGTCCGATTTTTTGATAAACCTCACGAATCATATTATAATCAGCATCATTTGCTAAAACTAATTTGCTTCCTTTATAATTTTGGTTTGCTTTAGCAGTCACCAAACTTTGAATTAGTTTATCCTGATGTTTCATCATGCGCGATCGCATATCTCCTATAAAGCTAGATGCCAATTGGTTACTAGCAACAAATACGTCTCTAGGAAGTAATGGTCCTTTAAAAATTACAGAAAAATCCTTCTCAAGTAAACCCTCAGATTCCAGAATGTTTTTATATCTGTCAGATGCAATCGCCCAAGCATCTACCTCACCTTTTTTTAAGGCTTGTACTCCTTTATCACCCAACATGACAGTTTTGAAGTCAGTTTTTGGATCTAATCCAGCATCTATTAGTAGCTTTGTGGGAGCAAGATGACCAGAAGTTGAGCCAATTTTTCGCATGGCAATTGTTTTGCCTTTCAATTGAGCTAATAAATTAATTTTGCTATCTGCACGAACTACAATAATCGAATGGTAGTTCGGGCGCTCAATGGCAATTATAGGAATAGCCTTTGCTCTAGCATTCAAAATCAAGTATTCTGAAGGCCCTGCAAATACAATATCTACTTCTCTTGATAACAGTGCTGGTGCTGCTGCTGTACGATTCTCTACAGGAAAAAACTCAATTTTTATGCCTAATATCTCTTCTAATGTGGTGCGAAAAACTCCGTAATCTCGTTGTAAGTCTTTAATTCCAGCAATATCTGTAACTGCAAATTTGAGATTTTTGGGTGCAATTATTGCTATCTTATCTGAGCTATTAGTAGTAGAATTTACTCCTGTTGTGCAACCAGCAGTAAACAGTAGCGAATACCAAAGAAAGTTGCGCCGTTTCATAGGTTTGAATAATATTACAAATGTAAAATTTTTTAGCTGTTATTTATAAATATACTTATGCAGTTTATTGCTTTTTTGTATTCATAGCTTCTGTAATATTACGGAAATAAGCTTGATGAATTTGGCCATTCTATTTGTTAGAAAATATAGGGTGCGTCCCACTTAAGAAAAATACCTGATGATTAGAAATAACGGTCTATTCATCTAAAATTAACTGTAAAAAAACGCGAGATCGACGAACCTCTCCCTGCTTGAACTAAAGTTCAAGTCTGTCCCTGTGGGAGTCGGAGAAGGAGGGTTTTGCCTAGTAAAAGCTCTTAGAGGTCTTTTGATTGGGCTAATTAGGCGGACACTGTATGAGCCGTTGAATTCACGTTAAAAAAGAGGAAATTGAGCCTCCAACAAATGGAGTTAGGAGTGAAAAATTTTTCACTCCTAACTCCTAACTTTTTTACAACTTCAAATTCCAAGCAGCAAAAGCTAAAGTCCCCCAAGCTGCAAGAAAGGCTGTGCCGCCTAGTGGTGCGATCGCTCCCAAGGATTTAATACCGGTTAAGCTAAGGGCGTACAAGCTACCTGAGAAAATAGCAATGCCAATGATAAACAGCCATCCACTGGCTACGAGTGAGGGTTGAGGCGACTCAGTGCGACTCATTAGGATTGCTAGTAAGAAAAGTGCTAGAGCATGATACATTTGGTAACGAGCGCCAGTTTCAAAAATTTCTAGCGATCGCTCACTAATTTTTTCCCGTAACGCATGGGAAGCAAAAGCACCAGCAGCAACTGACAAACCGCCTAAAATGGCAGCTACGCTCAAAAAAATCTGCGTCATTAGAACTAGCCGTAAGTTGGGTATTGTAGTCATTAGTCATTAGTCATTGGTCATTAGTGAATAACAAATAACAAATGACAAAGGACGAAGGACAAACGACAAATGACTAATGACAATTAGACATCAAAATGATATGATACAGCCCCTTCTTCGTTCACCTTAAAGTTTGCATTGAATTCTTTAGCTTTTTCATCTAAATATTGTCTGGCGTGGGCTGCGGGTAGTTGTGACTGTATGGCAAAGCCTAAAACGGTTACGCGCCCGTGATTTTCTTGTAGCATCTCATAAAAAATTGATTGCAGGCGATCGCTGACTTGTTGATTAATCGCTTTTTTCTCCTGCCGACTTTGACGGTACAATCCCAATGCTAACCACGTACCCAGTGTTAGGGTAGGGACACCAAAAATTAGACCACCGACAGCAGCATTCTTATCTTCATAAGTAGCATTCGGTGCATTAAATTCATACTCACCCGTGGGTATTACGATGGCTTTACGTGTAGCAAATTTTTCTAATGCCGCTGTTGCTGATAGAGTTACAAACATGAATCCGAGTGTCAGTAGCCAACCAGCAGCTAATTTTTCAGCAGTTTTCATAATTTCACTTCAGATTTACACTTTGCTTGCGATTTTAACCTGACTTTCATAAAGGTTCCAATATCTCAATCTACTCCCAGCGACAGTTTTTTAGCTTTTACACAATATTTTTGCTTACATTGCCTACTTAACGCTTTTTCAAGAAACACTTGAGGTAAAACTCCCCAATATTGGCGATTTTAGCTTTGCTAAACAGGATTTTGACTGGGTTGTAAAAAACAAAATTTTCCATGAGTCATTAGACTTGCGGTCTATTATCCAGAGAATATAGCGATATACAAAGCGAATACGCTAGACGTTTGATCGTGTTTACAAGTAAAATACGGTAAGCACATCGCTTTACCGGCTTTTGCACGGAAAACCGCAGAAAAACCAGTAAGAAGTTGATTTTAGTAAAACAACTGACCCATAAGCAGTTATCAAAGTCTGTTTCAGCTAAATGCCAGTTGTTATACTTCCAAAAACTTCCAGACAGGTTTGTTTTAAGTTGTCCAGTAATTCTCTGCCCTAACTTTTAGCTGGATAACCTTTCTTTGTGTCACTCATCTTTTGAGAAACACAATAACTTGCTATGACTAGCTCTATCTACCACTGGGCTGTGATTCGGCTGAGTTATTGCTCTCTAGTAGTGAAGTTCTAGCTGACTTTCTCAAACCCCCAAAGAGTATGCACTATTTATTACTACCATTCTTAAGCTTCTTCGTTGGCATCATCGTTGGTTTGACGGGAATTGGCGGAGCCTCTCTCATAACCCCAATGTTAATTTTTGTCTTTCAGGTTCCGCCTTCTATCGCTGTGAGTTCTGATGTTGTGGCTGCCACATTGATGAAAATTGTTGGTAGTGTCAAGCATTGGGAACAGAAAACTCTTGACACAGAAGTTGTCAAATGGCTGGTATTCGGGAGTGTTCCAGGCTCACTCTTCGGGGTGGGAATTTTGCACTTCATTAAACGTACAGGTGGGTATAACCTGGATAGCATCTTGCTCCGTTTGCTGGGCGGGATGATTTTGCTAGTCACAGTATTAGCACTAGTGCAATTGTTGTTATTGACTTTTTTACCCAAATTTAATTTACCTGAACTGCCAAAGTTAGACTTAGAAACTAACTTTGGTCGATTTATGACAATTACTTTGGGAGCAATTTTAGGCTGTTTGGTTGGTCTAACTAGCGTTTCATCAGGTTCAATGTTTGCTTTAGTGCTGATTGGGTTTTTCCGCCTTGATGCACGAAAGTTAGTGGGTACAGATATTTCACACGCAGCGATTTTACTGCTGTTTACAGCCCTTGGTCATCTCAGCCTCGGAACAGTTGATTGGAGTTTGGTAATGCCTATATGGCTAGGCTCTGTGCCAGGGGTTTTACTTGGCGCTAAAATCTGCCAGGTAGCTCCGCAACGCCCACTACGGTTTATCATTTATACCATTTTGATGATGGTAAGTTGGAAATTAGTTCATCAGGTATAACAGGACTCAGTAATAGAGTTTGGTTGTAAAAGTTTTTTGCTGCTCACTCACTATCCAAAAAGACGGCACCGAGATTAGGTGCGGCTAAATCTATCCCTCCGTTCGTTCCAGTATTTGTAGGAAAACAAGAATTAGCGACATTCAGCAGTGTTTTTGGAGTGCAGGTAACATCAGGGGCAAACAACGAGTAGCCGTAGACTTTTTTTCCGTATGACACGAGTTCATCGGTAGGAATCAGAAGACCTCCTAAAACTTGGTTTGCTGGAATAGTGAGTGCAGGGTTTATGGGAATTTCCCGATTATTTTTGCTAGCATTATTCAGGAAATAATATTGTGGAATTGGGTCTTGTAACGGTGTTTTACCCCAGGTGGAAGCTGCTATCACGTAAATGGGCCCATAAGAAGTAGGATTTCCATGTTTATCTACACTTGTAATCGCTGCAATACCGAAACCATCGTGTCCAGTAGGTAATCCACGCTCGAAGACAGTAAAGCCAATTTTCTTACTTGCCTTGACAGGTCTAACAAGTATAAAGTCAAGCCGCTCGATACTAGCGTTACCGTTGTAAAGTGTGCCGGCTAAATTTGCGCCTGTGTTAGTAAAAACGTTATCTGGACCTGCCAAGATATTGTTGATACTAAATAGCGTTTTCTCTGTAAGTGGGCCTACACTCAGAAAGTTAAAGGTATTAGAGGAAGAATCAAAATTGCCTTGGTAGTAAGCTAACTTTCTCTCATCTGTAGTGGGGTTACGACGAATTTGCACAAAACCAGGGATGGATCTAAATGTTGTGCTGCCTTCTGTGGTGGTTAATCCTGTAATTGATTGAATTTGCCCCCCGAAGTTGAGAGTAAAAGTACTGCCTGCAAATTCGCTATCACCTGCAACGTTGGTAATGGATGTAGTAGGAAAGGAAACAGTCTCAGTAGTGATTGAAGTGATATCTTGCCCAATTATTTGCGCTTGTGCTGAGGTAAAGCACAAAAATGGGGCAATCATTGAGATCAGACAAAAAACAGGTTGAATGCTTGGGCGAAAACGGATAGAATTGCACCTAATTGCAGAGATAAGAGAGTATTGCATCACATAGGTTCCAATGATTGAAAAAATCATGGTTAATTATATTGATGTTAAAAACATATTTTGGTTAAGAATTGGTAAACAAAGAATTTTTCTTTGAATATCGAACACTAACGATTTAATTTCAGATTGGGGTTTTCAGCGTTTAATCCCAAATCCAGCATTCAAAATTCAATATTGATTAACTTCTCACCCAAGATAGTAAACTGAATGTACCTCGTTCATACATAATGAACATACCCAAGCCAATTAACACAAAAGGTACAGCAGCTTTACCGTAGCGACTTAAAATATTAGCAATGCTAGGTTGGCGGCTAAAAAAATAAGCGATCGCACACCAAACCCCTACCATGATAAAAAATATACTTAAAATTACTCCCAAACTGGCAAGGTCATGACCAGCGAACAAAGGGATATATATACTGATATTGTCACCACCATTAGCGATCGTTACTGCTGCCACTTTATAGGTTTGGGGATGCAAAATACTCAAAAGAAAAGACAATACCGGGTTGGTAGGTGTGGACTGCCTAAAATCACTACTGACTGTCTGAACTGTTATAGTTTCTTCTTTTCTAAATATTAATTGTTGAATACCAATTGCTATTGGTAGTAGCCCTAACAATCCTATCCATTCTCGCTGTACAACCAATCCACCAAAAAATCCTGGTAAGCTAGCGATGATAATGGCTGTAAAACCCAGATATTGACCGAGTAAGATATGCCGCCGCCGAAAATTAACATCTACCTGTGAAAAAAATATTAACAAAATAATGATGTCATCAATGTTAGTGGCGATGAAGGCAATTATCCCTTCACTGAAAGCTGTCCCTAGCTGGCTCATGCTGGATTTTTAGAATCTACGATTTACCACCATACCAAATTAATCTTTCAAGTAATTCAACTACACCACTTCCCAGTCCCTACTTTTTATTCCCTATCTCAGTCGTAGTCTAAATACCTAAAAACTGCTGTCAAATATGAGCGAGTTAGTTACTGAAATTACTACAGGGGCAATTGCGTTCATTGCCACTAACATTGATGATATTGTCATTTTATTATTGTTTTTTTCTCAAATAAACGCTAACTTTCGTCCCCGGCATATAGTTGCTGGTCAGTTTCTAGGTTTTACAGTTTTGTTAATCCTTAGTCTTTCGGGTTTATTTGGAGGATTAGTTTTATCAAAAAGCTGGATTGGATTACTTGGTTTACTACCAATGTCCATAGGTATCAGTAGCTTAGTGAATTCGGAAGAAGATTCATCATCGCCAGAAAAAGTTGTAGCTGCTACAGAAGAAGCTGAAGCATCAACAATTACTAGATTTTTTTCTCCCCAAGCTTATAGTGTGGCTGCTGTTACCATTGCCAATGGTAGCGATAATATTAGTGTGTATGTGCCTTTATTTGCTAGCTCCAAATTAGAGAGTTTTTTAGTAATTATTGGATTATTTTTTATCTTGTTAGGAGTTTGGTGCTACGTTGCATACAAATTAATTAACAACAGAGCCATAGCTGATGTCTTGACTCGCTACGTTAATAATGTTGTGCCTTTTATTCTTATAGGATTAGGTGCTTTTATTGTATTAAAAAGTGAAGCTTTGAGTCCAATAAAGTTAGCTGCTAGTTGTTGCTGTTTAACAGTATTAGTGAAAAATGAGATTCCTAGGCATTAACAACAAATAATTTAAGAGCAGAATTGGAGATACTCTGTTTCCGGTTAACAGTTAGAGGATCTCTGAAAAGTTTTTTGTATACACCGAATGCTTAGATATCCCCCTAAATCACCCTTAAAAACCAGGGTGGTTTCATACGAAAAAAGAAAAATCCATAAGTCTTGATTTCTCATGTATAACCATAGATTTTGACCCTCTTCAAACCTCTCTCCGCTTCGGGGAGAGGCTTTGAAACCTAGTTTTAGTTTTTCTCTCATTGTATGAAACCATCCTGCTAAATCCCCCTTTTTAAGGAGGACTTTGACACTCTTGTTTCCCCTTTTTTAAGGGGGTTAGGGGGAATCAATAGACCTCTTGCAAAAATATATTTTTGCACTCTTAGGGAAAAGGAAAAAAGTTAAAGGGAAAGGATTTTGAGTTTCTTTCCCCTTTTGCCCCGCCCCTTATCCCCAGAGGGGGCCCCACCTTCCCCTTTACCCCGACTTTTGCAAGAAGTCTAATAAATATTAGATACTTCTCAGACATTCTCTTAGAATTCAGCTATTGACAGGATTCAAAACAATACCGATGAAAGGGAACAGGGAATAGGGAACAGGCAACAGGGCTGATTCTTCCTCTGTTCTCTGTTCCCGCCCCGAAGGGGCATGGTAAAAAAGCCATCACTTTCATTCGCATTCCTTAAAAGAGCGATTTCTCTTAGGAAGGGGCAATGTCTTTTGAAATTCCTTAATTGCCTCAATATGAGTCTGAGTTAGATTTATATGCTCCTGTACTGCCTCTGTAAACACTTCTGTTGAGCCATCTTCTGCTAATCTTGTCGTCAAGTCTTTGACTTTGTGCGCCTGCTTCTCCATGCTTTCTCCACAATCTTTGATGCGTTTGCCTTTTTGATGGCTACTTTGGTCATCTGTTTGTAAACTCTCACCTAAATCTTTTACTGCTTTGCTTTGCTCAATTAATTCCTGAGCATGTTTCTGTGCAGTTTGTATAGTCTGCTGGGAAACTTTATGCATAATGTGAATCCTTGCTATTGCAATCTTATTAAAATTATTTCAATACAAACTGATTTTTTTAACTAACCTCTATCAAGGAGCGATCGCCACAATAAAATATTTACCTATTAAAAAATTATATGTCTTGTTAAAAACCTACTAATCTATCGAATGATAGGTTAGAGTCATGTATCAAAAGGTCAAGATTAATAACTGTTGAAAAATTTTCAAAATCAAAGCGATCGCTATTGCTAAGGTCAATTAGTGAAGCGATCGCTTATCACCATTGCGTATGCTTAACTTTTGTCAAATGGTGATTTGCACTGTATATATTGTGATTAATCAACTATCCAATAGATCTAACACACGCTACATCGAATATTAAACCTTGCTCAACCACTCATTCTCCTCTGGGTCTTTGAATAGCGAGGTGCTGAGGTAGCGTTCACCGAAGCTAGGCTGGATCATCACAATTAGGCGACCTGCATTTTCTGGTCGTTGTGCCACTTGAATAGCCGCGTATAAAGCAGCGCCAGCAGAAATCCCTGATAGTAAACCTTCTTCTTTTGCTAGGCGACGGCTGTAAGCGATCGCTTGCTCATCTGCTACCTGAATCACTTCATCTACCAGTTCTGAACGGTAAATTGCTGGGACAAATCCCGCGCCGATACCTTGAATTTTGTGAGGGCCTGATTTACCGCCTGCTAATACCGGACTGTTGCTTGGTTCAACTGCGATCGCTTGAAAACTCGGCTTCCGTTTTTTAATAACTTCTGAAACTCCCGTAATCGTCCCACCAGTACCCACTCCCGCCACGAGAATATCTACTTCTCCATCGGTATCATTCCAAATTTCTTCGGCTGTGGTTTCGGCATGAACTTTCGGGTTAGCAGGGTTGCGGAACTGCTGCAACATATAAGCATTGGGCGTTTTAGCTACAAGCTGTTCTGCATGAGCGATCGCTCCTCGCATCCCTTCTACCCCTGGCGTTAACTCTAGTTGAGCGCCATAAGCTTTGAGCATCGATCGTCTTTCGTGGCTCATTGTGTCAGGCATCGTTAGAATGAGATGGTAGCCCTTGGCAGCTGCCACCATCGCTAGCGCAATTCCTGTATTTCCAGAAGTCGGCTCTACTAAAACAGTTTTTCCGGGGTGAATCAAGCCTGCTTCTTCTGCCACTTCCACCATACTCGCGCCAATCCGGTCTTTCACAGAAGATGCTGGATTCATGCTTTCTAGCTTCACCACAATCCGAGCAACCGCTCCTGATGCTTGGGGAATCTTGTTTAATTGAACTAAAGGAGTTCGGCCGATTAACTCTGTGATATCTTTCGCTATCCGCATGTGGGTACTCCGTTGTGTCTAAATATAATACATTGGACTCTGCTGGGCGCGAGTTTCTCTTTCCTCGCACAAATCTTGGAGTGTATAACGACCCAAAACTTCTATTGAGGCAGCGTTAGCTTGCTCCCAAACTTCATAAACCAGAGTCTTTTCTAGAGTCGAAGAGTTAGAGGTATCTTTCTCTTTCCGCTCACCTTCAACCAAAGTGACAATTTCAAGTATTGTAATCTGCCAAGGTTCCCGAACTAAAACGAAACCTCCTTTAGAGCCGCGTTGACTCTGCACCACACCAGCACGCCGGAGGTTGGTCAAAATTTGTTCCAGATAGCGCTCAGGTATGGGTTGCTTGGCAACGATCTCACTCATAGTTAAAGGAAGTTTTTTTCCGTGGTGGCTTGCCAGTTCTAATAGTGCTAGCAGCGCGTATTCCACTTTGGAAGACAGATCCAAGAGAGCGTAGTTTTGGCTATTCAACACTGTACTCAACATACTACGGTGAATTGGGGGACTTATCGCAGTTTATGCGAAATTAATTTTTTTCAACTGGGGAATGTGATAACATCCCACTTATTACCCACAAAAACACTATACTCTATCGATTTACCGTAGATTTGATATTACACAATTCTCATATAAGGACTCGATCTTTTTCTGGGAATTATCCTGAGTTTCTGTTTTCAGAGCCTCACCTACCAACAAAAATCTCAACAGAGTATGCTAATAACTGATTTGCGAACCATTTTTGAGCGTGACCCAGCAGCCCGTAACTGGCTAGAAGTATTGTTCTGTTACCCTGGACTGCAAGCTCTAGTGTTTCATCGATTGGCGCACTGGCTGTATAAAATTGGAATTCCCTTCATACCAAGATTCATCTCTCATATTAGTAGGTTTTTAACTGGAATTGAAATTCATCCTGGGGCATTAATTGGCCAGGGAGTGTTTATTGACCACGGTATGGGAGTTGTGATTGGTGAGACTGCGATCGTGGGGGATTATGTTCTGATTTATCAAGGTGTCACCCTTGGCGGGACTGGGAAAGAAAGCGGCAAACGCCATCCAACTTTAGGCTCTCATGTGGTTGTGGGAGCGGGTGCGAAAGTATTGGGAAATATTCAAATTGGCGATCGCGTCCGTATAGGAGCCGGTTCTGTGGTACTACGAGATGTCCCCAGTAACACGACTGTAGTTGGGATTCCAGGGCGCGTAACTCGTCAGAACAATTTAAATAGCAATGTTCTGGACCATGATAAAGTACGCGACGTAGAAGCTGAAGTAATCCGCGCTTTATTTGAACGCGTCAAGTCTCTAGAGAAACAGTTTGAGCAGTTGGAACAATCAAGTTTGTCCCCAACTGAGCTTGGCGACGAATTAACCGACAATCCTAAAAGCAAAAACTCTGATGGGATGATTGAAGATTTTCTTGATGGTGCAGGAATTTAATTTAGGGAATTGGGCATTGGGCATTGGGCATGGGCAAAGGGAAAGGGGTAAGGGGAAAGATTAAATTTATTCCTTTTCCCTTTAACCTTTAACCTTTTCCCCTACTCCCCCTGCTCCCCTGCTCCCCTGCTCTCCTCTTTAAAATATCCATAGGTTCTTATAACCTGATATAAATGTAATACTACGGTTAATTTATCGGAGAATAGTTTTATATCATATGGTGTCTTTGTACACAAACTTATCTAGTTCAAGCAGTAACAATACTAAGCAACTTTTTGCCCGTAGGTCATTTCTGCCAGAGCATCATAACGACCTTTGGAAGATTGAAACGGGTTTCGTCAGAACTTTTAGCTATCTGGAAGATGGTACAACTGTTGCTTTAGGATTGTGGGGTCCTGGAGATGTCGTTGGTAAAAGGTTGTCAAAATTAGAACCTTATCAGATGGAATGCTTAACTAAAGTGGAGGCAACAGTTTTACCTTTAGAGGAGTGGACTGAACTAACAGAAACTCTACTTGCCCATATCCAACAGGCTCAAGAATTGATGATCATTCGTAGCCATAAAAAAGTGGATACTATGCTTATCAAGCTATTAGCATGGTTATCGAAAAAGTTTGGTTCGGAAGTTGAGAAGGGACGTTTAATAGATATGCGTCTGACTCATGAAGACCTGGCGGAAATGCTTGGTTCAACTCGTGTGACTATCACTCGTGTTCTTGGGCAGTTTGAGCAAGAAGGCTTGATTGATCGTCTCTCCCTACATCGAATTGTGTTGCGAGAAGAAGAAATTTGGTACTATGAAATTTAAATTATTTCAATAAAACCAGCTATCGCCGTCAGCATTCGGCTTGCCCACAATTCTAAGATTCAAGGATTCTAGGTAAGCTAAACCGCTAGAAATTTGTGGCACTGTTCCCCGCAGTTCAATGTCAAAATATCCTTCTGCATCCGTATTTGGTTGTAGCATAGCCTTGGTAATATTAACTACCAAGCCGTAAGTAGAAATTAACTGCGAAATCACGGGCGCTTGCAGATAGCATTTGGGAATATGTATTCGCAAACGAATTTGAGTGACTTGGCTTTTTTCATAAACTGAAGAAACCAGTGATAATCTGTTTTGGAAATTGGTTTTTTGGTTATTTAGTGCTGCCATTGGATAGTGATGATTTTATTAATTAGCGTAGGCGTAGCCCGTCGTAGACATCGCTATAAACGCTAGACAAATCCAACCAAATCGGTAGTCCCAGTTTTTCTAAATAACTCAGGCTAGAGTAGAGTTGCTTTGTTCTCCCCCACAAATCCAAGTCAAACCAGCCGTCATCTTGCGTATCGGGTTGAAGTATAGCAGTGGTGATATTGACTGTTAGTCCATAACGAGAAACTAACTCGGAAATCACTGGTTCTTGGTAATAAGATTTTAAGATACACAGTTGCAAGCGTAATCGATTGGTTTGACCCTGAGAAATCCATTGCTGGAATTGTTCTTGCCATTTATTTGTCAGCCATGCAGATTCTTTGGGACTCAGTTTGATAGGTGGATTTGGGAAAGGTAGAGTGTGCTGGTTGGATTGAATTTGGTTAGCGATCGCTAGTTGCAACAAATTCACTCCCAATCCTTGCAAGTAAGATAGGCTATTTGTCAGTTTTTGGGGATTTCCTGAAAGTTCTAAATCAAACCAGCCATCGCTGTCATTGTCGGATGTCAGGGATGCAGCTTTGATATTGACGGTTAAACCATAACGAGACACTAGTCGAGAAATTACAGGTTGCCTATTATACCGTTGAGGCACGAGAATTCGACTGTGGACTGAAGCAGGTTCTACAGATTTGCTCTGAGACATCAGATTAATTCCCAATAGCGATACCTACGGTCTATAAACTACGGTAACTTTATCGACTTAAAGAGCTATTTTGTCATGCAAAGAAAGTATCATGAAGTATACAAAAAAGCAATCAGCAAATTAACGTAAATTAGGAGCAATTTATGTAGAGTACTTGACGTTAAACGAATTGAGAATTTATTCCATCTGTCTCTTCGGTGATATCGTCATTATCTTAGAATCAAAATTGAATGCATCCTTTTTACCTGACCTCACCAAATCGCGTTGCTCCTGTTCGATGGTCTTGTGACAGAATAATGGATTCATTTTTAATTTTTAATTCCGCCTTGCGGTACTAGTAGTTCGCCAATGAAACTTGGCTATTTATTGGGCAAGGGGGAAAGGGAAAAGATGTTTACTCCTTTAACCTTTAACCTTTCCCCTTTTCCCAGCCTTCACCTAACAATTTTGGGTTGGCAGACTACTAGTTCCTTAAACCTATCCCACTATTCTAAAAATCCTTACTTCTTTTCGTAAAATGTGCTTAAAAACCTTAGTTTTTCGTTGTCAGTTCTTGATAAGCTTAAGCTTTGTGACACAAATATTATTAGTGGGATAAGTTCTTAAACCCTAAAATATCATTACCTAACCCTCCAACCGTGGAATGTCGGTTAGAAGATACGCCTGATTGTGAATTAAAAATTTTCAAGCAATATCAAAGGTTTCAGCCTTACAGCACTTTCCGCTATTGTGAGGTAGATATTTAGTGCTGAAAGGGTGCAAAAGGAGGGAATGTGCAGAGGAAAAGACTGTACTTCATAACAGCCGAAAGCCCTGTAGCTTAAATTGTAAACTCTAGCCTTATGAACAAGACTACGTTGTATTCAACCTTGTACTTACGTAAGCCGTAAGATTCAAGTTGTAATAAGCACTGTATTTCTTCACAAGTTTTTCACATTCATTTTCTCATATCAAGCATCAACGAGGCGCTCAAGTATTGCATTAATTATCTTGAGAATTCAACACTTTAAACAACTTTAACAACATGAGTACAATCTATATGAACTTTAAAAAATTTGGTGTATTACTGTCTATATCTACAATTTTTGGAATGAACGTTATTACGACCAAGACTTTGGCTCACGATTTACCTAGTATTTCTTTTGGAGCAATAACAACGGTTGGATGTAATGTTACAAATACACTTCCTGGATCTGTCCCTAGTACCTTACCCATCGCCTTGGATCAAATTAGTGCAAGCGAGGGTCAGCGTCAAAGGTGTATTTTACGTGCCCAGACTTTTATTCCTAGTGGTTTCTTCGTCGAAGATATACAGATACTTTACCAAGGAAGCGCTACAGTTAGTCCAATGAGTGAAGGTGCTAGCCTAAGCAGAACCTATAGCTTTAGTGGTGGTGCTTTTGGTCAAACCATATCTCCCATTAAAACTACCAACTTTACATCTAACGGTTCTAATGGATTTGCAGAGCAAGATGTTATTACTGTTCTATCTACTTCATGTGGTGGACAAGGACTATTAGGTATTAATATAATTGCACAATCATCACTAGGAAGTTCTATAGACATCCCCAAAATAGTAATACTTTCTGGTAAACTGTCACGTTGCTAAATTTAATAAACTGTATTACTTTCATTTGTAATTTTTAGCTCCCATTTAATCAGACCACCTTCATTAAGCAATTTACTCGGCTTATTTGCCAGATATTTACTGATTGATGTTGGGGAATCGCCTCATATAATACCGCCTCTTTTTTATCAACCGAAGGTCTGCCAATGGCTTTTCTGGGATAGTTTTAGTGTGAATTAAGATGGGATTATCCAAAGTTTTTGCCTCTTGGAAATCCTATGCACCTCTTTACATCCGACTTGTGTATACACGGTCAATACGGTTCGGTTAAAGGGGAAAGGGAAAGGGGGAAAAAGTTTTAACCCTTAACCTTTAACCTTTTCCCCAAAGGTAATTCTGAGTTCAAAATGCTTATCCGAACCGTATTGTATACACGGTAGCAAAGAGCGGGGAAACAAAAGAAATGCATATTGCCTTACAAACGGTTAGTAGGGGGAAAGGAGAGAAATAGCTCTTCATTGTTAATAACCGCAGCTTTACGGATGGACACCACTACTGTCACAAAGATTAAAGCCTCTCAATACTTAGTTAAATTAAAGACATCAAGAAGGATGGAGGCAAACCTCTCGAACGACATGAGCAATCCACGCTCAACATGCCACTTGGTTGGTAGTTGAGCTAATTATTAATAAACTAACAGGTCAGTGCTGGCGCGATCGCGAAAACTTTAAACTTTAAGTTCATATCCTAAAATTACCTTCTTCTTTCCCCTGTTAGGATATTAATCAGCATAAGATAGTCGCTTAAGTTTTGATTATAAACTTTGATGATTAATATTACTAAATTCAATAAAATTGACTTTCTCGTTTTGATTGGGATTGTGATTATTGGTCTTATACATTTGCCTTTTCCATTTGACGGAGATCAAGCATTTTTTAGGCTTGGTGCTTTGGAGATGCAACAAGGAAAGTTACTTTATCGTGATTTCTGGGATGTGAAGCAACCGGGGATTTTTTGCTTTTACTTTTTGGCAGGAACTTTATTTGGTTTTAATGAGATTGGCATCCATCTCTTTGAACTTATTTACATGGTGTTTCTGTCTATAATATTGTTGCTGAGTCTAAAAAGCTATTTTCAGCATCCGATAATCGCAAGTCTAGTACCTTTGTTAACGGTTGGCGTTTACTATACTGTTTCACAGCCTTGGCATCTTACTCAAGTAGAGGCACTGGTTAGTTTGCCTTTATTTATTTGTGTTTGGTTGACTTCTCAATCTTTTAAATATGAAGGTAGAAAAAGATTTTTTATACTTTTCCTATCAGGCTTTATTGGTGGAATTGTCATCACGTTTAAATTAATACTTTTGCTAATATTAGTTTCCTTTTGGCTAACTATTTTGATATATTCTTTGCTTATCAAACGGCAGCCAATTCCAAAAGTATTTGTAGAAATCTTTATTCCCATTTTTATGGGGATTATATTTCCTATTTTATTTATTGTTAACTATTTTGCCTGGTTTAATAGTTTACCAATTTTGTATCAAACATTTTTTTTATATCCACCTCGGATTGTTGCTAATTCCCAATTTAACCCAAGTGGGCTTTTTGCAGGAATCAAATGGTTCTTAAATAATTTTTACCCTCTAATTTTAGCCGCTACTGTTGCAGTAGATGTATCATTGCGTAAGTCTAAGAGTATATTGACTTTGCTACTTGTTATTTGGTGTATTTTTGCTTGGGGTGTGATTGCTCTACAACGTGGCGCATTTTGGGAATATCATTATTTACTATTGTTTGTACCTTTAGGTATTTTAGCTACTAAAGGATTAGATGTTTTATGGGAGTCTTTAAAAAAATTGAGTTCCCCATTTACGACAATTCTGCTTATATTTTTGTTTTTCTTCCCTTTGTCGCACACTCTTCTAAAAAAGAGTGTTGTTCTGGTTAATAACAATTTTGCTTTAGCTGAAGATACACGATTTAAATATCAGACAGTTTTTAGAGAAAAATATCCGTCTCTTCGTTCAGAGGGTGAATTTATCTCCCGACCAGGAAGTCTTCCTGGCAAGATTTATGTAGCTGGCGATCCATCTATTTACTACTTTTCTAATCGGACTCAGGCAACATCACTACGTGGTTGGGCACTTGAATATTTTCTGCCTGAGCAATGGACAAAACTTCTAGAAGAGTTAGATTCATCTAAACCTCCTTATATCTTTATTGATTATATTCAGCAGCCTACTATCAACAAAAACTTTCCAAAAATGCTAGAATTTCTTGAGGGAAGATACCGTATTTTACGTCAAAATGATAACGGTATTTGGTATGCACTTTTGTAAGAAAACCACTACAGCAATCCTCAATTATTCATAATAAACAAGATCCCCGACACTTTTACGAAGTCGGGGATCTAAGGGTTTCAATACTCTTAAAACTAGATAAATAAATTGTTTGTATTGCTATAACCCTTACCAATCGCTTGCTTTAGCATCATCCCAGACTTCCAATTTCAAGTCGCGGAGATAAGTTAACCCACTTTGAATTTGTGCATCTGTTCCTTGTAGCTCAAGGTCAAACCAACCATCCCCGACAGCATTGGCTCCCAAAATCGCTGCCGTGATATTCACAATCAGTCCATAGTCAGACACCAGGCGAGAAATAACAGGTTCCTGGTGATAATCTTTAGGAATTCTGAGTCGAATCCGTTTATTGGTAAGTGTATTGTCAGTAGTCATATCTGAATTATTTCAATCCCTAATCGGGATTGGTACAGAACTACTCTTAACCCTAACAGTAATTTTCTAATAGGTACTAAGTAGATCGTACCATGTCCCATGATTTGCTGGTATCCTATTCAAAAGATAACTACAATTGCTTGATTTTTCTATTCAACATCTTTAATACGGGTTTTCCGTTCTAGGATCTCCTTCAGCACCAAGGTTACTACTGCTAGCAAAGCTAATAGTACAGCCGCAGAGAAAGCCGCTTCAGTTTCGTATTGTTTGTAAGCGTCTTCTACAAACAATGGTAGGCTCTGGGTTTGGTCAGCAATGTTACCAGAGACGACGGAAACCGCTCCGAATTCACCCATTGCTCTGGCATTGGTCAAAATTAAACCATAGAGTAAGCCCCAACGGATACTGGGTAGGGTGACGCGCAGAAATATCTGCCAATCTTTTGCCCCTAGTGTTCTAGCAGCTTCTTCTTGATCCTTACCAAATTCTTCTAAAACAGGAATCACTTCCCGCGCCACAAAGGGCATACTCACGAAGGCTGTAGCCAATACCATACCTGGAAAGGCAAAGATTATCTTGATATCATGGTCTTGGAGCCAAGGGCCAAACCAGCCATTCCGACCGTAAAGTAGCACAATCATTAATCCTGCAACTACGGGCGAAATCGAAAAAGGCAGGTCAATAATGCTCAAAACTACGGCGCGTCCAGGAAATTTATGACGAGCGATCGCCCAAGCTGCACATAAACCGAATACCGTATTTAAAGGTAGAGAAATTACAGCTAATAATAATGTCAGCCAAGCTGCATGGATAAAAGCTGGTCGCGTCAGGTTGGATAGAAACGGCCCAACACCTTTGCTGAAAGCTTGGACAAAAACGTTAATTGCCGGGATATATTGAACTAGGGCTAAATAGGCGATCGCTATCCCAATTAAAACTATTGGTACCCAACTCTTCTGCTCTTTAGGCTTGGCCGTATGTGTATCAGATGCAGATGAGTGAAAACTTGGCTTATCTACTGTCATACCGCCTTGCCCATGCTTGTAAGAAATTAATTGCCAATAACAATACCAACGAAATTGATAGTAAAACTATGCCAATTACTGTTGCACCAGAATAGTCATACTGCTCTAAGCGTTGGAAAATCAGCACAGGTGCGATCAAATCTTGATAGGGCGTATTGGAAGAGATAATCACAGTCGAACCATACTCTCCAACTGCACGAGAGAAACCCAAGGCAACACCAGTCAAAATTGTGGGAAATAAAGGCGGCAAAATCACTTTCCAGAAGGTCTGCCATTGAGAAGCACCCAGACACCAAGCAGCTTCTTCAATTTCATGTTCCATTTCCTGAAGCACGGGTTGCACAGTTCTCACAATAAAAGGTAGTGAGATAAATATCATTGCTACCGCTACTCCCGTGCGGGTAAAAGACACTTTAATTCCCAGTGGCGTTAGTAGCGAACCTAGCCATCCGTTATCGCTGTAAACTGTTGCCAAGGTTAGCCCTGCTACCGAAGTTGGTAGTGCAAAGGGTAAATCTACTGTGGCATCAATCAAGCGCTTCAAGGGAAAGTCGTAGCGAACCAGAACCCAAGCAATCAGAGTTCCAAATACGCCATTGAGTAAGGCAGCAAATATTGCCGTCACAAAAGTTACGTTGTATGTTGCTAGTGCGATATCACTGGTTGCGATCGCCCAAAACCTAGATGGAGGTTCTGTAGCTGCTTTCAGGAACATAGCAACTATAGGGATAAACAACATCACCGTCAGGTATGCAATCGTGATTCGCCAAGTCCAAGGAACTCGCCCCAATCTCTTCCAGAATAGCGTTTTGCGTTCAACTTCCACAGACGGAGATACAGTTGTCATAGTGAAAAATTCAAAATTTAAAAACTACAAGAAGTTTTTTGCCACTGGTCGGTTGTTTTTTCTACTTACCACCGACCATTGACTAAAGACTAATTACCGTTTATTTTTGGGCTTGAATCTTGTCAAATACGCCCCCATCTGCAAAGAACTTCTTATCAATTGCTTCCCAACCGCCTAAGTCTGCAACAGTACCCAAAGTTTTAACCTTGGGAAATTTGTCTGTAACTTCTTTAGTTTGAGCTATAGTTTCATCCACAGGACGGAATCCCAATTTGACAAACTCTTGCTGTGCTTCTGGGGTATAGAGATATTTGACAAAAGCTTCAGCAACTTCGCGGGTTCCGTGCTTATCGACGTTTTTATCGACGACAGCGATTGGATTGTCAATGGATATATTCACGTCAGGAACAACATACTCAACCTTTTCGCCCTTTTGCTGTGCCAAAATAACTTCGTTTTCGTAGTTGATTAAGACATCACCCTGTCCTTGCTTGGCGAATGTATCAGTAGCTTCCCGTGCATCTTTAGGTAAGATTGGCACATTTTTGTAAACTTTAGTCACAAATTCAGTAGCTTTCGCCTCATCGCCACCTGTTTTAATCACAGAATCCCATAGTGCCAAGAAATTCCACTTAGCAACGCCTGATGTTTTGGGATTAGCAGTAATTAATTTGACACCATCTTTGGCTAAATCTGCCCAGTTCTTGATGCCTTTAGGATTGCCTTGACGAGTGACTATTGCTGCAACTGATTTGGAGACAATACCATTGTTGGGAACTTCTTTTTCCCATCCTGGCTGAATCAATCCAGCCTTCTCAATCTTTGAGGTGTCTCCAGCTAGTGCCAAGTGAACAACATCTGCTTCCAAACCATCAATAACGGCGCGTGTCTGGGAACCAGATCCGCCATAGCTTTGCTTGAAGACGACAGTTTGATTACGATCTTTCTTCCACTGTTCTACAAACTTAGGAATAATAGCTTCGTGAGCTGCTTTGGTGACAGCAAAGGAAACTAAAGTTAATTCAACATTATCTTTACTGGCAGCCACAGGGGTAGCACTAGCACCAGGGGTTTCAGAGGCAGAATTACTCCCAGTTCCACCAGAGCAGGCGGCAAGCGCCACACTCAATACAGTCCCTACCAAAAAGAGTGATACAAAGCCCTTGAGCGAACTTAGTCTGAACCGATACGTTCTATGTTCAACTATCGCTTGTAATCTTTTCAGTGGGCGTTGCCACAAACTCATTCCATTTCCTCCACTAAATCTACAGATAACTGATGGGAATACAGTTATATAGTGTTTATAATACTGGATGATTCCATCTATCTAGTTGCAAATACCAAAAAATCTCACATTCTTCATCAAGGTAATGGTGATTTTACCAGTTCTGTGAAAAATTAAAAATGCTTTTACTTTCAACTATCAAATTGTGTAGGCGCAGCCCGTCGTAGGCATCGCAATCAACTATCTGGTGCATCAAGCAACTTGCTAGGGAATAGCTAATCTAGCGTAGGCGTAGCCCGCACTTCGACAAGCTCAGTGACCATCGTAGATATCGACTTCGCTCAATGCAGTGAAACAAAATCAAATAACGTCTTGAGTGCAAGAGAAATTACTGTAGTGAGAAATATACGGCGCAACCAGAGGTTACTGAGTCTGAGAGCAACCCGGGATCCAACAACTCCACCAATAAACATAGTAATACTCAGAATAATACCTAGTTTGTAATCAACTATTCCATGCATAAAGAAAATAATGGTGGCAATCAGCGAAGAAAAAATATTGATAAATTTTGTGTTTGCGATCGCCTGTACAAATGTCATCCGAAATAGGCTGACATAAACTGCTGTGAGCATAGTGACATAGCCACCGCTAAAGAAACCACCATAAACACCAAGCACAAAAGTTGCCACATATCCACCAATTTCTCCTATTGGTGATGGTTTCCCTATTCTTGAAACTATTCCAGCTTTCCGATTGGTGATTGAAAACACGGCAACCACAATCATCAAAATCGAGATAATTAGAGGCATCGATTTTGAAGGTACAACTAAAACAAGTAATGCACCGATAATTGAGCCTAAAAGCGTTAGGGCAATCATGATTGGCAAGCGACTGCGGTCAATTGCTTTTTTACCAATAAAAGGCAATGTACCACCAACACTCATAAAGGTTAATGCCAACATATTAGTGGCAAGAGCAATACGCGGTTCAATACTCAATTGCAACATTACAGGGACGGTAATTAAAGAAGTGCTTCCTGTAATGACACTTATGACACTTGTGAGAAAGAAAATTGCAATGAGGAGGAGCAATTGGATAGTATTCATCAGAGAATTTTATTTTATGTTGTTAGGAATACATTTTCTACAATGATGTTTACAGTAAGTAGAAATATCCGTTACTCTTGTTTAAAATGAGTTACAGCATTTTCTTGACTATATTAATATAGATGTATTTCAGTGTAAAGACATAAAATTTATACCAACAAAATCGGTGTTTTATATAAGTTTGTA
Organism: Nostoc sp. DedQUE09; assembly: GCF_034530915.1. Lineage (NCBI taxonomy): Bacteria > Bacillati > Cyanobacteriota > Cyanophyceae > Nostocales > Nostocaceae > Nostoc > Nostoc sp. DedQUE09. Next base: position 29,050 of record NZ_JAVRCE010000024.1, on the reverse strand, counting down.
ACAACTAAGTTGGGCAAAAATTATATAAATTGGTAAGTTACAAAAGTAATGTACATCTGTAATAAAAAGATCCCCAACTTCTTCAATAAGTCGGGGATCTGAGCCTCTGATTAAAAAGGAAATTAAATAGGATTGCTATATAGAGTTTCTATTTAATTTATGAACAAAATTACTTAATACAAACACCATGAAGAATAAAACCCATCTAGAAATTATCTAAATGGGCAAAATTGAATAACTACTTATTATTAAGTGAATGCATATTTCAGGGGCAAACCGTCCTGAAAAACTAGTAATTCTCCAGGCTGAATTTGTGTCCAAACTTCGTTGTCAGTCAGGGGTGTGGTAGCAATGACAGCGACGCGATCGCGTTCAGTAGTCACCTCCCGAAAATCTACGGTCATGTCTTGGTCAATTAAATGGGCAGCAGCAAAGGGCGCTTGGCGAACAATGTAGCTGAGTTTAGTTGAGCAATAAGCAAAAAAGTGTTCTCCATCTGACAACAAGTAGTTAAATATACCCATTTTTGCAATTAAACCAGTAATTTCTTGCAGCACAAGGTATAGTTCCTTGATATCGGGCTTACTTTTAGGAAAACGCGATCGCAATGTTTCTAGCATCATACAGAATGCTTTTTCACTATCGGTATCACCTACAGCTTGATAAAAGCCCAAATTTTCTGGATCAAAATCTGGCAAATTACCATTGTGGGCAAACACCCAATACTGACCCCACAATTCTCTGCGGAAAGGATGGCAATTGTGTAGGGCAATTTCACCCTGAGTAGCTTTGCGGATATGGGCTATGACATGGGTTGAGTGGATGGGATAACTCCGCACAAACTCAGCTACCGGAGAAGCAACAGAAGGTTGAGCGTCTAAAAACATTCGACATCCCTTTCCTTCAAAGAAAGCAATGCCCCAACCATCGCTATGGTCATCCGTTTTTCCTCCCCGTGCAGAAAACCCTTCAAAAGAAAAGCAAATATCCGTTGGAACATTGCAATTCATTCCGAGCAATTGGCACATTAGCTCTCAATTTTTGACTAAGGTCTCAGGATCAAGATACTTCAGAATGCTGCATTGATTCTGGAGCGATCGCTTCAATCTTAGAATTTAAGGCTGAGATATGCCAAATAATCCTCAAAAATAAAGAGTCTGCTTCTAGTTAGCATGATCGCACTATCCCAAAAGATGGTAGCGGCGGATATCTGGTGCAGCAGCCACTAAACCTTCGAGTTTAGCTGCTGCCGCTTGGAAATGGGGTGAATCTAGATGAGTATTCAGGGCTTCATGAGAAGCCCACTCTTCTACAAAAGTAAAGTCGGTTGGGTCGTACTGGTTTTGCAAAAGTTCATACTTAATCGCACCTGCTTCCTGACGAGTTGGCTCAATAAGTTCCAACAGTACAGCTTTTAATTCTTCTACTTTGTTAGGCAAAGCAATAACACGGGCAACAATCTGAATAGTTTGGTTTGTCATTTGTCATTGGTCATTTGTCATTGGTCATTAAGTCAAGAGTTAGGAATTCTTTCGCTGCTCCTCGGTCACTGAGCGTAGCCTCTCGTAGAGAAGTGCTGCTCCTCTGCCTCTACCCCTCTGCTTCCCTGTGGCTCTGGTATTAAAACTTATTAAAACATCTGCTGTAAATATTGTTCATAACCTAGTTGTTCTAGTTTTGCTTGCTTTGCAATTACTGATTCACATAAGGTTTGGCGATATTGTTGCACTTTTTCTAACAATTCTGGTTGGTGAGTTGCAAGTATCTGTACTGCTAAAAGTCCGGCATTTTTGGCATTACCGATCGCTACTGTTGCCACAGGAATACCACCAGGCATCTGTAAAATAGAATACAAAGAATCTACACCTTGTAAGTTACGAGTGGGTACAGGAACACCGATGACAGGAAGGGGAGTTAAAGACGCTACCATTCCAGGTAAATGGGCAGCACCACCGGCGCCAGCAATAATTACCTTAATACCGCGTTGGTGTGCAAGTTGAGCATATTGCACCATACGTTCTGGGGTGCGATGAGCCGAAACGATCGCAACTTCGCTCTCAACTTCAAATTCTTCACAAACTGCGATCGCATCTTTCATAGTGGGCAAATCGGAATCGCTGCCCATGATAATACCAACTAAGGGAGTCATAATAATTCAAAATTCAAAACTTGTACTGAGCGTAGCCGAAGTATTTAAAATTATTTGAGCTAGCTTATGGAAGCTACATGATGCGGATCATCATCTCATCTATTGGCGTTGTTTGAATTGATTCATTGATATTGGTTGCATCTAAAATCAGATTTAGCTCTCTTCTCGTCAGTGTGATGACCCAAGCAATACAAAATCCTGTAGATATTATCAATGCTAGAGTGACTGGTTACAAAGATTTGCAGATGCTCTTGGTTAATCAAGAGGGCATAATTGAGCAAATCTTGCCAATGGGTACAGTCGGGAAGGACATCTGTACATCCGTGATAGATGTTGCAGGTGACTGGATTTCATTGGGTGGCGTTGATTTGCAAATTAACGGTGCTTTGGGATTGGCATTTCCTGATTTGACGATTAAAAATGCTCATGTACTTCAGAAAATAACGAAATTTTTGTGGGATGTCGGGGTAGATGGATTTTTACCGACACTTGTGACAACTTCAGTAGAAAAGATTCAGCGATCGCTTGCAGTCATTGCTAATTGTACTCCCCTCTCCCTTGACGGAGAAGGGTTGGGGGTGAGGTCATCTGCCAAGATTCTCGGAGTCCATTTAGAAGGCCCATTTTTGAATTACCAAAAGCGCGGCGCACACCCAGCAGAGTACTTGTTACCCTTAACAATTGACGAGGTAAAGCGGGTTTTGGGAAATTATGCCCACGTCGTAAAAGTCATAACTTTAGCGCCGGAGTTAGATCCCACTGGCGAAGTAATTCCATATTTGCGTTCTTTGGGAATTACCGTTAGTTTAGGACATTCTCAGGCAACATCTGCCCAAGCGCAACTTGCTTTTGAACTCGGTGCAACGATGGTAACTCATGCTTTCAATGCCATGCCACCATTACATCACCGCGAACCAGGATTATTAGGGGCAGCAATTACTCATCCTGATGTGATGTGTGGTTTTATTGCTGATGGTAAACACGTTTCGCCCACGATACTGCAAATTTTACTCCGTGCTAGCTATCAAGAAAAAGGGCTATTTCTTGTGAGTGATGCCCTTTCACCTCTGGGGCTACCCGATGGCGTGTATCCTTGGGACAGTCGGGAAATTGAAGTTAAAAGCGGTACAGCACGATTAGCGGATGGCACCTTATCGGGGACGACTTTACCCTTATTAGTGGGAGTGCAGAATTTGGTAAAGTGGGGGATTTGTGATGTGGAGACTGCTATTTTGCTAGCTACAGATGCACCTAGACAAGCAATTGGTTTGCCTGGAATTTCCAAGAGTCAACCTGCTAATTTATTACGCTGGCATTGGGATGAAACGACAAAAGAACTAACTTGGCAGCGATTATTGGGCTAAATTTCGCTTCAAAGTGACACGGGAAGAAGCGTTAATTATACTCAGTAAAAATGTACATTTGTGAGATAGACATCATAAATCAATGGATATAGGTCTACTTGTTAAATTTCTCGCTCCCTGTCTGCCATTTCTGTTAAATGTGGGCAATAAAGCTGTAGAAAAAACATCTCAATGGCGAAGCGATCGCATGGTTTAATTTAGGTCTGTCATTAGAAAACCTCAACCGAGAATCAGACGCGCTGGGTGCTTATCACAATGCCCGTGAACTATATCAAGTAATGGGACTTGATGCTAATGTGCAAGATTGCAACAATGTGATTGAGCGTCTTTCTCAACCAAAAACGCCTGTAGTCTCCCGTCGTGGGTTTTGGGTGTGGTTGCATCGGTTGTGGCGTTGGGTATGCTCTTAGGTTCGGCGGTAATATTAATTTACTATCTTATGAAAAGAGAAATAGTGGGCTATTTTTCAACTATATGCTGCAAAAACCACTAGTCAGTCTGTTAACTATGGGATTGCTTGTACAACCTATTGCTACTCACTCCCAGGCTTTAACCTATAATTACAACAATGCAAATGTATCTGAGCAATCCTTACTAATAAGCCAATTTAGACCAGGGGCTAGTTGTGAAGCCAACGATAACTTAAGTTTGTTTGCTGATACTTTTATTAGTGTGTGCCGAAAAGCATCGATTAGGCGGGAGTTTCCGAGCGAGTTTCTGAGCTCTTATTTAGAAGACATCAAAAAAAACAGATCGGCTAGTGGTAAAAAAGCTTGGAAGTTATTGAATGATAATAGATTCAAAAAATAGCTGGAGAGAACATGAAATGGAAACTAAAAGTGTAAATAAAGCAGAATCTTTCTATATTGCTATAATTCTCTACAAATCATCTTCAGATAAACCTGATTATCAACCTTTGTACCAAGAAAGCTTTGTTTTGATTAAAGCCACTTCTTTAGAGGAAGCAAAAGCAAAGGCTTTGAATTATGGTAAAAATGAAAGTGTCAGATATACAAATGAAAATGGAGAAACCATTACTTGGTCTTTGCAGCAAGTGGTAGACGTGAATTCAGTGTTATATGATGACTTTGATTCATCTGAGGATATTGTTGATTTATATGCTCGACATTTTCGTAACTATGAGGCTTACCAGTCATTTGAGCCATTATTATCTCAAGAACAATTTGGAGAATAGTTATCAAACTACGCGATCGCTCTTGTCGATTCTCATCACTGAGACAAAAGCGATTGCAAGTGTTTTCTCTTTTTAATGCTATTGACTTCCCCACATCACGAGTGAGGTTCTCCAAGCAACACAATTGAACACTTCAATTCTCGAAGTAACTGCGTTGTCACTTCGCTGACGGCTAATCCCCCGGCTGTGCGATAACGAACGGAACGTAACACCGCTAAATCAAATGCCTGAGCTTCCCGAATTATGGTTCTAGCAATATCATCACCCTTGATTGTTTGGATATTCGTATTCACCTGTAACTGACCTTTAGAAGTAATATCAGACAATTGAGATACAAAGTTTTCCACCCGAGTCGGTGGTGTTTTGCGATCAGATACGTGTAACAGCACTACTTCTGCCTGATTAACATCAGCCAAAATCTGGGCAAATCTCAAAGCGCCTATAGTTTCCCGCGTTAAGTCTCCAACTGGTACAAGAATTCTTTGAATTGTCTTAGGACTACTTAAGAGGCGTGTTACTGCTACTGGACAGTGAGAAGACCAGAAAACGCTATCAATTACATTACCAAATAAGCGGGCACGCAAACCTGTGGTCTGCGACCAACCCATGACTACTAAACTAGCGTTTTGTTCTCGACTAGTGCGGCTAATCCCCAAAGCTGCATCATCATCAATCCGAATTGCTGGTGATACTTCCACCTGAAATTCTTGGCTGATTTCTTTAGCTAAATTCAATCTTTCCCGGCTTTGATTAAGCGCTGTCACTAATTGCGGATCATCCATCTGAATATGTGCTCTAGTAATAGCTAATGGCACAATTTTTCCAGATTCATGACTAGCCAGTAGTGCTGCCATTTCGATTAAATAGCGCTGGGTTTGGGGGTTGTATATTGGTACTAGTACAGTAAATGGATATTGATTTTTCTCTACTTGTTCATCTTCATTACCTTGCCACCAAGTCGTCAAACTATCTGTTTCAAAATCTGTCTGAGAAAGCTGTAGTGAAGGAGCAAATCGTGCTGTTATTATGGGCCCCATAATTGCAGTTACCAGCATAAGCACAATCACACTGTTTAAGACAGCTTCACTGATTAAGCGCTCACCAGCAGGATTTACCGTTTGATAAGCAACCAAGGTTGCTGCTAGTGTGGCTGCTACCTGTGGTAGCGACAATGACCACATCGTTAGCAATTCCGCCGTGTTGTAGCGATACAATAATTTGGCTAAGAATGCTGCTATAAATTTGCTGCCAATCAAAGCTACTACAATTACCAAAGTCAGCCAAATTGAACTGAGGGTTTTGATAAATGCAGGAATATTAATCAATAATCCCATGTCCACAAAGAAACAAGGGATAAATAAAACACTACCAATAAACTCGATTTTTTCTCTGACTGGGCTACGTCCTAGAACATCGTTGACAGCTAAACCTGCTAAAAAAGCACCAACAATTTTTTCAACTCCAATTACCTGCGCTCCAACAGATGCCAAAAATAATGCTAATAATATAAACAAAAACTGGTTACTTTGTTCATCCCCAGAGCGGCGAAAAAACTCTTTTCCTGCCCAGTCAAAGCCAAACAGGACAACAGCAGTGTAAATTGCTAATCCACCCAATAAAATTCCTAAACTCATGGCGGAGAATTCTCCTCCATGAATTCCAACACAAATTGCCAACACTAACAAAGCACCTGTGTCAGTAAAAATTGTTGCCCCAATCGTGACGGTTACAGCTTCATTCGTTACCACTCCCAGACGACTCACAATTGGATATGCCAAGAGGGTATGAGAGGCTAGTAAAGAACCAATGAGGAAGGAGGCATTCCAACCAAAATTGAATAATTGTCCTGTAGCAATGCCAGCAATCATTGGAACTAAAAATGTTAAAGTGCCAAACCCGATTGAGCGATTTCTAGTTTTACGAAACTGCTCTAAGTCAATTTCTAAACCTGCCACAAACATCAAATAAAGTTTGCCGATTTCAGAGAGCAGGTTGATAGTTTCAGACTCAGGATTTAACAACTTTAGTCCATTTTGTCCTAGCAATATACCTGCAACCAACAACCCCACTAATCCAGGTAGTCGCAGTCGCTCAAATATCGGAGGGACAGTAAAGATTACTGTTAGGAGAATTGTAAATGCAACAATAGGACTGTCTGTGAGCGAGTTCAGTGTCATGTGTAATAAATCAGCCTAGATAGTAGATGTACAATAAGCATACGAAACTTTACTTAATTTCTTTTGTATAGTTCAGTTTTATTGGTTAAATATAATTAAATTTTTAACAGCATAATTGTTGCGATCGCAATTCAACTCTATCTTAGGGAGGTATTTTTTATACCCATAGATATAAATTTCGATGAGATTTGAGGTTGCAAAAATTATGGGTATTTAAATAGTTATAAATAGTATTTAGCGATCGTGAATCGTGAACCCATAAAAACTAGCAGTTTTCATTTAAAATAAACAAATATTAGCTGAACATTTATTTAAACGGAAAAATAATGCCAACAGCTTATGAAATTACAACATCAAATTTGGTAATATAGACCAATTCCAAGTAATTGTATAAATATCGCAATTTAGTGATTTATTTCAAAATAAATCGCTGTTATAAACAAAAAGTATATCTAAAAGCTATAAAACCCAAGCTAATTCAGTATTTTGCTTGTTAAGCCAGTACAACTTCAATTTTGCGCGTCTGGATTAGAATTCGACACCCTGAGTTCCTCTATGTACGTAAGTATCCTTGCTTATTGGCGAACTATCATCTGGAAAAATCTGGAAGACCGCTCTTATGGGTTCCTATCAATGATAATTTTAAGCATTGGGAACCCCTAAAAATCGAAGTTTATGAACGCAGCCGACGACAAAACGATTGTTCGCGAGTATTTCAATTCCACAGGGTTTGACCGTTGGAAGCGAATCTACGGCGATGGCGAAGTCAACAAAGTCCAATTAGACATCCGCAATGGACACCAGCAAACTGTGGATACAGTTCTCAGTTGGCTGAAGGCTGATAACAATTTACCAGAGCTATCAATCTGTGATGCTGGGTGTGGTGTCGGTAGTCTCAGCATTCCCCTGGCGGTAGATGGTGCCAAAGTCTATGCCACCGATATTTCGGAAAAAATGGTAGAAGAAGGCAGAGATAGAGCAAAGCAAACTTTGGGAAATACCGAAAATCCTACTTTTGCCGTGCAGGATTTGGAATCGTTGAGTGGTAGCTACCATACCGTTATTTGCCTAGATGTTCTCATCCATTACCCTCAAGAAAAAGCCGATGAGATGATATCTCACCTCTGTTCTTTGGCACAGTCGCGGATAATTCTCAGTTTTGCGCCGAAAACCTGCGCCTTGAGTATACTCAAGAAAATTGGCAGTTTCTTTCCTGGGCCAAGTAAAGCCACTCGTGCATATTTGCATCGTGAGACTGATGTGGTGAAAATTTTGGAAAGCAATGGCTTTTCTTTGCAACGACGGGCAATGACGAAGACTCGCTTCTATTTTTCTCGCCTGCTGGAAGCTACACGCAATTAAGGTTCAAATCGCAGCAAAGGTATAATAAGCCTCTTGCTGCGATTTGACAGATTTTGAAACCTGGAAATGCGAACAGATCATCAAGCAAAAAGAAATTATTTAAAGTAATATTTAATAGCGATATTTTTGTGAAAAAACCGAAAATATTGGTTACACAGATGCTCCGATTACTAAGATTCGAAGTTTTGAAAGTGTCATTAAGTGCAGGTTTGGACATTTTTAGTTGCAGTTCGCTACGGCTATATTTTAAACACTAAGTAGACCAAGTAAAAATAAGTTTCTCGGCTCAAAAACTCCATCTGACTCTGAAAACTGCGATAGCGAGTAGTAGGTGTGGGAGACGAATGTGCATCCATTCCTAAGCCTCGTGCCATCAATACGGCTCGCTTCATATGTAATGGATCGCTGACAATAAGAAACTTAGTTAATTGGTGAGCATTCGCTACTTCCAAAGCATTTTTGAGGTTCTGGTGAGTTGTCCGAGATTGAGTCTCAATGAGAATATCAGCAGCTTTTACCTGTTGTGCGATCGCATAATTTTTCCCAACTATAGCTTCAGCTGGTTCATTACTCTCGCCAACTCCGCCAGTAAAAATGATTGTCTTAACAGATCCATTTTTATATAAGTTAATGGCGTGGTTGATTCGCTCCCTGAAAACAGGAGATGGTTCATCTTTCCAAACTGCCGCTCCTAAAACAATTGCTGCATCTGCCTTGATATTATTAGTAGTGCTGCCATATAAATAAATACTTGAGGCAGAAGAAGCGATCGCCACCAACAAGGCAGATATCAAAGCCACTGTCAGCAAAATTAACCATTTTTTGGGAATTTTGTAATTGAGCATGGGGCGTTGTCCTATTTTTCATTCTTAGTTTCAATATCTAAGCTAAGTGCATAAGTCCTAAATATCTATGGCAACCGTGATTCAAGAGAGTCAGTACGCAACGTTTTGCTCAAGGGCGATCGCAGTCTTGACGGTTTAACCTGGGACTGAATACTTTACTGTCGGCACTTTTCGAGAGATGTCAAGATCATCTCAAATGCCGAACGTTGTAGTGCTGGAGCTGACGCTCTATCTAGTTAAACTAATTTTTCAATATCACCATAGGCACGGTAGAATCCACCACTGGCTGATTCACCTATTTCTTGAACAAGGTAACGCGCACCTTCAATACGAATATCTGGCAGAGGTATTGATTCTCGCCTGCCTACTTAGCAGTCCTTGAAAGGGAGGTATAAGAGACGGTGAAAGAATTCTCATGTTTGAGATTGGTTTCATCGAAGGTATCGAATTAGGAAAAAACTTCTAACGCGATCGCAAAATTCCGAAATTGACTACTTGGGGAGTGGAGAAGGAAATAACAGCGATTTTATCAATAGCGTAAAGGTAAGTAAATATGAATCATTTTATGGGTTTTTGATTATATTCCAAATCATTATTTCATAAGGATTTGAGACTAAGTTGTTACTCCCTCAAAGAGCAACAAGGAAAACTTGGCAAAATTTTGATTTTACAATAAGGTTAAGCAAAAATGTTCAAAAGGAAATCTTTAATCGGTATTGTTATTCCGATTGCTGTTTTGTTAGGAAGTTGCGGAGATAATTTTAAGTCTGTAGAAAACTTTAGCAAGAGCAAAGAGATAGTTGAACGAGCTTCTAATGATTTTGCTGAAGATATTTACCAATCTTGTTTACGACGTATTAAATATACTCCATTAGTTCTTGATAGTGGAATCTCCGATCGCAATAAGAGGCGAGAAGGTTGTGAGAGAATTGAGCGAGTTGATTCTGAGAATTTTCAAACAGTAGTCAATATTTTAATTGACTATATGGATGCTCTAGGTGCTATAGCAAGCGGAAAAAATTTATCTTTAGATAACTCAATAGATGAATTGGGTCAAAGTATCAAAGATTTATCAATTAATGGTAATAAACTAGATGCAGATGCAGTTGATGGAGGCAGTGAAATACTCAAAGTATTATTTGATTTAGCAACAAAGAAAATCCGAAAAGATGCTCTACAAAAAGCAATTGTTTGTACTAATGATCCTATCCATAAATATGTCACTGGTAATTCAGTTCCAACGGCTGATGAAAATGGAGTCGATATTTATAAACCTGCTAAAGGAGGCTTAATATTTATTGTACAAAATAACTACCTTAACGAGGCAGGAACTTTGGGCATAGAAGCAAACGCAATTAATACTTACTATGAACCTTACTTTGCTACTTTAAAAAAGCTAGGTAATGATAGAGAAATCAATTCCAATAATTATCAACAAGTTGTCGATCAAATTACAGTAGGTGAAAAATTAACAGAAGACTACAATAAATCTATGGAAATAGTGACTGAAAAAGAGCAAGCAGCTAGGGCTTATAATGAAATTCTTTTTAGTACAGTTAAGACCCATAATCAACTGAGGAAAGAATTTGAAGAAGGGCTAAAACCTCAAGAGGTTACTCGATTATGTCAGTTTAATGCTAAAGTTTCATTCAAAAAAATAGATGAGAAAAAAATGAAACGTATTCAAACAATTCTCAATGAGTACGTTATCTCAGTTAAACCTCTAATAAAAGAAGTTGATCGCGCTTTTTAACTAAGTTTTCTTGAATGATTTTCAATCACTAATTTATTATTTTGAAAAACAGGGTTGTTGTTTATGTCATTAGTTAAAAATGCAATTACCAGACAGGATTGGGAAAATCCTTCTTCTTTGAGAGATCGGATACTAAAGCTACAGATTGCTATTCGGGAAAGAGCGAAAAAGCTTTCCAACGATCAACAAATTAGCCTGAATCAATTTCGGGAAATTAGTAATGAGTGTCAAAAAATTTTGGACTTTGTTGCTGAGATTAATAGTAGACAATTTAATCAAGTTTTAACAGATATGGATGAAGCAGTTAAGAAAATAACTGAGGCTACAAGTTCTCTTGATCAAGCGGCTGCAAAAATTCAAGAAACTCAGAATTTTTTTGATATTTTAAGTGGGTTAATCAGATTAGGGGAAGTTATTTCAAACGCGATTGTAAACGCCGGTGTAGCTACAATTGGTACTGTAGTTAGGGAACTTAGAGATATTGGCGACCGGCTTAATACCTAATACCATTTCTTTATGAAGCAGCACCAAATTTTCTTTTTTTGTGTCCAACTCTGACGAGACGCTGCACGTTGGCAGAAGCCTCTCGCAGAGAAAGCGGTTCGTTTCTAATATACTTTGGTGCATCTTCATACAGAATTGATATAAGTAGTCAGATAGTGCGATCGCCTGTCTAATTAGTTTAATCCTTAGCTGACCTATTCCCATGATTGAAATTCATCAATGGCGCTACGAATTAAGGAAGTTATTTGAGCGCGACGAGTTTCAAAGTTGGCGGCGATATAAATCAGTAAGATGCCAACTAGCAAGCCAACAACCCATTTTAAAAAGGAGTACTGTAAGCTGAAAATTACCGATTGATAGATTGTCGTAATTAAAAAAGTGGCTGTACCAATGTAGAGAAAAGCCCGTACTCGTAAAGCTAACCCAGCAAAAATGGCGATGAGACTAAAAACACCCGGTATCCAAGCTGTATTTTGATTAAATAAAATTGCCCACCCACAAATTAAACCACTCCCTAGCACTCTCAGAAGATGACGAGATGTTTTGTACTCTGGTAGCTTCAGTTGGGTATCTACTTGAGCAATATAAAGCAGTGATAACCCAATTGGTGTTACATACCACAAAGCATCAGTTAGGCGTAAAGAATCAAACCAACGGTAAAGTGCCCAATCAATCAACGCCACACTAATATAGGTGAAACGGATGTTTTCACCTACTTTTGCTAAAAAGATGTAAAATCCAGCTGCGAGTACTAAGGTAATGGGGTAAGTTTGCAGTCTGGTTTCCCATAAAATTATCAATGGTGTGATGTATGCAGCTTGTTGCCAAGGTCTTTTAGACCAACCCCAACTTTCCCAAGGTAGGATGTACAGAAAGTAGGCTACCACACAAGCGATCGCACCATTCCAAGGAACTAATGGCCCAGCCCAAAATCGCCCTACTGCTGTCTCCCGCCAATAAATCCTCATCCCGGCTACCTCTAATAAGCCAAGGTAAACCCACATCTCGGCGATTGTAATTCTTCCCAAGATACTGGGGGAAGTATGCGAATTTCGTCCCTGAAAGACAGCATAGCGAATCAAAAATACTCCAGTTCCCAATCCCACCAAACGGTTAACTGCAATGGGAAGAGGAATGGCAGCCATTAATAAACAGCTACTCCAAACCCAGTGAATATGGGCAATTCTTTTCAATTCTTGGGGAGTTAGGTGTAAGTAGCTGACAAGCCTTGGCGACAGAAGGCGGTAAGCATACATGATACTTGCGCCAAGGGCAGACATGGCAATTAATCCATCACCTAATGCTCCTCCTGAAGCTTGTGACATTTGATAGAACAAAAGTTCATAAGCAGAAATTGATACGCCAATAATTCCTAAGTAAAGCAAGGGTTTAAAGCTCTCGCGCCGTCGCCCTACGCCAATAATAATTAAAGCGACACCCAAGGAATACAAACCTGTCCACTCGGTGAAGGTGTTCAAACGCAGCAATACACTAAATGCACTATAAATTAATGGCAAAATGTGAAGGCTGCTAGGAAACCTTTCTAATTGATGTCGTCGCCGCCACCACTCGCCGACAAGTTGAGTAATTAAACCCAAGGCGATGTTTGCAATTGCGATACTCACGATTGAGGGTTCCCCCAACCCTAGCACCTGAGCAATTAACAATTCCAAACACCAACCGATACCATAAAATGCCCAATTTGTCGGTTCTCGCCAACTGCGATAAACAATGGCTGCCAAGGTAATTACAGTGGCAATTAAGAACAAAAATCCCGATGTTGTAAACCCTTGGTAAATCAGCACTGAGTGCAGCGTCAAACTTAATAATTCAACACTACATAAGGCGATCGCCCATTTATCGCTAGCGGCTGCATAGATAACTGCTAATTCGTTACCGCGTTGGTTTAAAACAGTGGTCACTGAGTTTACGGTGAGCGCAGTCGAACTGCGGCGCCGAAGTGTCCGCGCTAACCATAGACTTAGAGTTGCGATCGCTCCGACAACAAACCAACCAGCTACCGCTAGGCGAGGTAAACCAGTTACACCCGTCCACAGCAGCGCCCCAATGAAACTTAAAACAAACCCTTCTGTAATTACCGCAGATACTTGGTTTCGCAAATAGTGCGTATTTACAAACATCAATCCAGCACCTATAGCCAAACCGATTAATCTGATTCCTGGTAGTTGTAAAGTCAGTAACTGGGCAACTATTACAGCCAAGACACTCAAGTAACGGCTAGTAGTCCGACGCTCGATAATTGCGGTATTGGCAACACCTGTGAGAGCTAAAGGCGTAACTAGCCATAAAACTCCCCAATCAGATCGGTTATCAGTGATGCCATACCAAGATGATTCTGAATTTATCCACAAAAGGAAAAAACTAGCTGCGGCTAATCCTAAACCGATATCCCATGCACTACGTTGCCACAGTCCTTCCTGCAAGCTGAATCGCCATTCTGCAACCATCAGAGTCAATAAAATAGTTGCCCAGCCTTGTTGAGTCAGGCTTGGGAATAACCAATTAATGGTAAAGCAAAACGTCAGCACCCCCATAATGTGAGTTAGGTATACCAAGGGAAGAGATGAGGGGGAGCGGCGTTGAGTAACGAATGCGAGAGTGGCGGTAGAAAATAGCAGATTTAGCGATCGCAATGCAGGATTTCCTAGAGCGATTGTTGTTAAAAAAGCTCCAAATAACAGAGTGAGCAGTTCGCCAAATTTAGCTAATTCTCGCTTTTGGCGGCGATACAAATTATCTGTAAGCGCCACCATCAAAATTACGTAGGGAAATAAAGCTATACCCAGTAGCGCCCAAGGTTCATTTTGAGAATTGGTGAGTTGGGTAGTAGTTGCGATCGCTAATTTTTGTAAGTTATCAGGTACTAATCGCCAACCTAGCCAAATCGTCTCTAAGCCGATGACAAAAACCCCTGCAAAGTCTCGCTTTAAACTGTACCGCCACAAGCGACTGCCCACAAACCACAAACCCAAACCACTGACAGCTATTGCTTGCCAAGGATAATTTACAACCGATACCACCCAACCCAAAAAGAGTAAAACGCCTCCAAGTCTTTCCCAGAGTAAGAGAGATGAAGTAGATGAGGGAGACGAGGAGAATATTAATGTTACTTCCCCTGCCCCCCTGCTCCCCTGCCCCTCTGCCCCCCCGCTCCCCTGCTCCCCTGCCCTCCTCCTTCCCTGCTGTGCTAGCCAAGTCATCAACCAGCCGCAAATGCCAATAGCTAACCCCAACAATGTGACATTTACCTTAGTAACAAAAATTGCCCGTACTAACAATACTATTAAAGAATAAATAATTACAGCAGCAGGTAAGCTAATACTTACCTTCTGGCGATCGTCGTTGACAGTAGGAGGTTGTTGGAAAAGATTGTGATAAACGGTAATGATAGTTGTGCCAATGGTTGCCAGATAAACAGCAATTAAAGGAAATCCTCTTAACTGCCAACCCCAATGCAGATAACTCAGCCCTAGAATATTTATCAGAGGTAATTTGCCAGGATGTAAATTGGCAAAAATAGTCCGATTTTTGGAGAGTAAAACAGTTATAGCAGTCAGGGTAGGACAGGCGATCGCAACTACAATCCAATCCACAGGATTTTGCCACAATTTGAAGCTATCCATTGCCCAAAAATTTACTGGCACTAACAAAAGAGTGGCAATCAGCAATGTCTGAGCCGTCAATCTGAGGTTATTTTGCCTAGTCGCCCAAAAGCTTAATCCCCAAAAACTCAAAGTATAAGCAAATAAAACCCCGTACTGTCCAGCAGCGGGAAACCTCGCCCATTGACTAGCAGCCAGTACCCCAGAAGATACAACTACCAAGAAAACCCCTAGAAAAAGTAACCAACGCACACTCAGTTCTGCCCCCAAAGACTGCAACATTGTGCCGATGAAGTTGGGTTTAGCTGGTTTTTGTTGTGGTTGTTTACGACTACTAGATTGTAAAGCGGCTATGGGTAACTGCTCCAATGGGTCGGAAGTTGCAAATCTTACCTTTGTTTTAGCTTCAGCTTGGGGTTGCAACACCACCGCACACACCAGAAACTCTCGACATAACTGCCTAACCTGGGCATCAGATATCAGACCTAAACGCAGCCATATATCCAGTCCTTCTAATAACTGAGGATGGGAAGATGGCAGTCTGATTTCAAGGTTTAGCGGGCGCTCAAGGGGTGATGACATAAGCGGCAGCAGTACAAGTATATACTTAAATTATTTGTTTAATTAAAGTATATTTTTGCTCTAACTGTGCCACTTATAAGGCTAATTGATATTAATTTTTAACCTATGAGCAGTATTCAAATGCCAACCGTCTGCTTTTAGTTTTCACCTTGCAGTCTCCCAACTGCTAGATATGCCCCTATCCTTGGTTTAATTAGCTTTTGTTATTTTCCACAGAAAAGTGCTTACCTGCTGTAACTTTGAATTATAAACTTTTTCAATTCCAGCTTTTAAGAAATCAGACGGCTCGAACAAGAATAAAAATATGTCACTAAAGCCATTAGTAATCTCTGGTAACTGATTTTTTCCTACAATTTGAAATTGCACTTTTGGATCGATTAAGTTACTAAGTACTTGTAATGGTGGAATGATGTTATCCTCATCACTAATTAAAAGCGGTTGCTTACCTTGATTAATAATGTGAGCCATTTTAGGATATTCTTGGTATTTTTCAGGCAATTGGTTCCACCAAATCTGCGATTGAGAGTGAACTAGACAAGATACAACTTCCCCCATAATTACCATAAACGCTACAATTGACCAAAACTTTTTTTGCCAAGCTTTAATAGAAATCGACGTAATTTTAGTGGTAAATAGGTAAGCAACAGCTAACTGTATCCCTAAAACGGAAGGAAGTGTATATCGACTAGTAGCATATCGCTTGAAAAAGACGAAATCTGTTATCAGTAGGGGAAGCCCTACAGATCCAATCAAGGTTAAGACAAATAACCAAACTTTTTTAGAGGTTCTTCGACACACAACATAAATTGAGTAACTGATTAAGGCTAAAAGAATTAAAATAAAAGGAATCAAGACAAACTTAAGTTTTCCGGGTTCGTTAGGACTAATACCTAAATCAAGAAACGCACGACTAAAGATACCAGCCCACCTTGCAAAGGACATAAATACTGTTTGTTTAATATTAGTCCAAGTTACTGCTTCTGGCTGAGGGTTGGTAATAATAATCCAAATCCAAGGTACAAAACTTATAAAACCCACAAGCGATGATAGCAGGTAATAAATTGATGTTTTACTCAATCGGAAGCGTTCGATCGCAAGTACATAAATTCCTTGTGCAAAAGCAACCAAGGTAAAAAATAAATGAGTATAAAACCCTATTGATAATGTTGCTGCATAAATACACCAACCAACATTTGTTTTCAGGCGCATGGCTCGCAGCAGTGCTACGCTCGATATTAAGATGGCGACTATCGATAAACTGTACGATCGCGCTTCTTGTGCGTACACGATATGAATAGGTGAAACGGCTATCAACCCAATAGCTATCCACCCTACTAGTGAAGACTCAAATAATTCTTGACATAGCCAATAAAGACAAGGAAAGGCGAGCAGACTAATAAATGCCGAAAAACTTCTAATCGCTGCTACAGAATCACCAAAGCACTTTACCCAAAACTGGGTAATTAAAATGTATAGTGGCAAAATCTGCGAGTCTTCTACAATAACCCCTTTAATTGTAGCAATTGCATTTTTTTCAGGATTAGGATACTGGTATTTATGTAAATCTTCTATGCCGAGCAAACGGCCGTTACTTAATTGCTTCCTCATCTCTGACTGGGTATAGCCAGATATGCGTAATGATGAAAAAACTTCATCACCCCAATAAAGTTTTTTGTCAATGTTGACAAAGCGAAAAAATACACCTATTACTAGCAGGATGGTGATTAAAGAACGTAACCAATATTTAGAAATAGTCCATTTCTGTGAGAATTGCTTTTTCATGTAGTTTTCAATTTCCTCAAAGCCTTAATCAATCTTGGTTAAAAGGCAAATTATCATTTTTTATTAACTTGTTGATAATAAAAAAATCAGTTTAGTATTTCTGAACAAAAAAGTTAAAAAAATTGGCTAAAATTAGGATTTATCTAACTTACAAATTAAATAGAAGATATTATTTCCTTCTTCACTAAAATGATATTTTCTATAAATATTTTACTTAAAAATTTTCTCTGTCTAAAGAACAAACAAATATTAAATATTATTTTGCATATTTTGCAACACTATACTTGTAGACTTGTAGGAAACACAATTGTTTCTTAGTAATCCTACAGTATAAGTTCATCAATAAATAAAATACTTGTGTTAAAAATAAAAAGTTCTTATAAAGTTTATATTTAAAGTACTATAAATATATTTATGAGTAGCAAACAGTACAAAGATGCTAAGTAAGTCGGCATAAGTTCCAAAAAAGCATTCGCAGCGAAAATTTATTGCTTGCTCTGTACCCATTTAATTACGTAGCTTGCTTGTCACTGGAGGTGGGAAGCTTTTTAATATCTGTGTTCCAAATTTTTACAAAACTCAGTGCTGAGTACTCTAAATTACTCAATACTTATATATAGCCGTAGTCACATAGATTAGGACAGTGTTGATTGCTCAAAGGCTTGAAACGACTGGGTTTTTACTCAGCACTCAGCGCTCAGCACTCAGCACTTTGCTATATTTGAATATTTGCCCCGCCCCTTGTAGGTGGTCTTTCAACTCAGTACTCTTCATTTGCCTTTGCCTGGGCTAAATCGACCATTGTTCCAGCAGCCTAAAATACAGTGTTCGTATACTACTGTAAATCTATCGACTTATAGTATGATATTTTGGTATGTAGCAATTAAACGCAAGCAACATATCTCAAGTAAACGGACGAGTGCAAACACCCTACCGTCTTATCGATCAAACTATGGAGAATTGACATGAGCAACAAACACATTGAAGTCAAACAGGTAGCAGGTTTCATCGGTGCCGAAATCAGCGGCGTAGACTTGTCGCGTCCTTTGCACGATGATGCAGTCAAAGAAATTCGTCAAGCGCTATTGAAGTGGAAAGTCGTGTTCTTTCGCGGTCAAAACATCGATCATGCGGCACAGATTGCATTCACGGCTCGTTTCGGCGAAGTCACTTACGCACATCCCCACGAAGATGAGCCGATTGAAGGCTTCTCAGAAATCCTGCCCATTGACCGTAGCCGTTACGAGCGGCGCAATGGTCTGCGTCGTTCCAGCTACGAGAGCCGTTGGCACACCGATGTCACAGCAGTTGTCAACCCACCTGCGGCATCAATTTTGCGTGCGGTTAATGTCCCTAGCTTCGGTGGTGACACACAATGGACAAATTTAGTTGCAGCCTACGAGGGCCTGTCAGCACCCCTACGGGCGTTGGCAGACACATTAAAGGCCGAACATCGCTTCAATGCGCGTTTGAATTTGCCCAGCAACAGCAAGATTGCCCAGCGCATCGCAGCTAATCCCCTGGTTTCAATCCATCCAGTGGTAAGGGTTCATCCTGAGACTGGTGAACGCGCATTGTACGTCAACCCTGGCTTTACCTCGCACATTCTTGACGTATCACGACAAGAGAGCGACCTACTGCTTGAGTTGTTCTTTAACCAGATCACCAAGCCCGCCTACACCACCCGCTTCCGCTGGAATAACGGTGACATTGCGTTCTGGGACAACCGTGCCACTTCCCATTTGGCTCCTCAAGACTTGGATCATCTGGAAGTCGAGCGCGTCCTGTATCGCACTACCATCACGGGCGATGTTCCAGTTGGGCCTGATGGTTTCCGATCACAAGTAGTTGAAGGTGAGGCGTTCAACAGCGAACTACCGACCGTATTGAAGAACAAAGCTGAGAAGTTAGAAGCAGTATCAGCACTTTCATAAACTACAGAGTGGTAAACAAGGGCTGCGCTGTTCGTAGCCCAGTTTACCTACTAAAGTTTTTCTAGCATATTTTTACCGATATAGTTGGTTATAAGTTGGTATTTTGATACTATTTTACCTAGCGTCAATTTTATGTAAAAAACCCTTCAAACCCCTTTTCTATGAAAAGAAGACAAATTTTTGGCTTCCTGGGTATAGCGATCGCTGGCTTGCTGCTAGCAATTGGTTTACCGATGGTTCCTCCTTCTCCTGCAATAGCATCGAACACCAGCATACTTGTGTCCGCAGCTGCCAGCTTAAAAGAGGCACTAGAAGAAATTAAGCCTTTGTACCAACAAAGTAAATCAAATATCAATATTAATTATAACTTTGGGGCTTCTGGTGCATTGCAGCAACAGATTGAGCAAGGTGCGCCAGCGGATATCTTTATTTCTGCTGGCAAAAAGCAAGTGGATGCTTTGGAACAAAAAGGACTATTGCTACCAGGTAGCCGTACTAACCTAGCAAATAACCGTCTAGTCTTGATAGTGGCTCAGGATATTGTCGGCATCAATAGCTTCTACAATTTAACAGATAATAAGATTAAAAAAATTGCGATCGGTGAACCCAGAAGCGTACCCGCCGGTCAATATGGCGAGCAAGTCTTGAAGAAATTGAAACTTTACGATCGCCTCAAGTCGAAATTGGTTTTTGCTAACAATGTGCGTCAAGTTTTAGCAGCAGTAGAAAGTGGTAACGCCGAAGCAGGTTTAGTTTATGCCACTGATGCCAAAATTTCCAACAAAGTAAAAGTCGCAGTTGCTGCTGATGATAAATTTCACTCACCGATTGTCTATCCGCTAGCAATAATTAAAAGCAGTAAAAATACTTCTGCTGCCAAAGAATTTGTCCAGTTTCTATCTGGCAATGAAGCCAAAACTGTACTCAAAAAATATGGGTTTATTGTGAGTTAAAATAAGGGGCTTAAGCCCCTTGTTGATTAATTCAAGTTTAAGAAGCTGTGGACTGTAATTTTTCTAGTCGTGCCAGCACTTCTGAACTGTGAATAGTTGGGTTGACTTTGACAAAAGTCTCGCGCAAGACGCCTTGAGGGTCGATGATAAAACTGTGGCGCATAGATAAATAGCCAAGCCACGAACCATAAGCTTTACTTACTGAACCATCAGTGTCAGCCAACAGGGGGAATTTTAGTCCCTCTGAATCACAAAACTTGGCGTGAGAATCAATGTCATCAGCACTAACGCCAATAATCTGAGCGTTTTTTTCAAGGTATTGGGGTAAGTCTTGCTGAAAACGACGAGCCTCTATAGTACAACCAGAGGTGAAGTCTTTAGGATAAAAGTATAGGACTAGCCATTTACCGCGCAAGTCAGAGAGGGAAATTTTGCCATCACCTGTATTGGTTGGTAAAGTAAACTCAGGCGCGGGTTGATTAATTGCCGGAAGTTTACCACCCATAGCATCAGCAGCAGGGGTAAAATTCAGCCAGCTGATGATAGAAATACAGCTGGCAAATAATATGCTTAAAAAAGTGCGGCGGGAAATCATGGTGTAAACCAGAATCACAACTTTACACAAGTTTACAATTCTTGGTTGCGAGAAATCTTATTCTAAGTGAGATTCAGCAGGGGTATCTGTACTTTCGATATATTGACTATCTAGGAGAAAGACCCCCCTAGCAAAGCGAATCCCCCAATATCCACCGGGTCTGCGGTCAATGACTATACCTTCTTCACCAATATGAATTACATTGGGAGGGCGTAACATGGGCATAGGTTCAGCAGTTTTGACATAAGCTGGTAGCGCCACAACACGGACTTTACTACCAATTGCGAATTCTTTGGACATCTTAATCAAGCTAGGAGTTTTGAATTAACTCATAACTCAAAACTAGGTTGAAAGTCTACTAAATTGGGCATCGGGCAAAATACTTTCGTTAGTGGATAGCTAGGGTTTAGCCCGTGCTGAGTAAAGAAATGAGATTCTCCACTTAAAACTCATCACTTAAAACTCAGCACTCAGCACTCAGCACTCAGCACTCAAAACTCAGCACTCAGCACTCAGCACTCAAAACTCAGCACTCAGCACTCAGCACTCAGCACTCAAAATAGGGAAAGGGAAAGGGGATAAAGTTTTTCCCCTTTCCGCATCTTCTGCAAGAAGTCTGTTAATTTTTGACTATGGAAAACAATACCTGGACATCAGTCAAGGGTAAGTGCCAAAGTAATTCTGGTCTGGGTCAAGCTGGGAGCGACAACCGCGTTGGTATGCTTGCCAAAGTCTGTCCCAGGTAAATTGTTGTCGAGAATTTAGGTTTTTATGGATGACTCGCAACAGTCCTAGTCCCAGCATCAAGTTAGTTATTATTTTTTGAAAGATGATTAATTATTATTGAGGATTGCTTTGTTGACGGCGTGAAGGAGCATTTTGACGGAATTGCTCTAATTTTTGACGCTGTTCCGGGGTTAAGACTGCTTGAATCTGTTGTTTCTCAGACTCGCGGATTTGTCGCATTTGGGTTTTTTGGGCTTCAGTCAGATTTAAGTCAGCCAAACCACCTTTTCCTCGACGTTGACCAGGTTGCCGTTGACCTTGACCTGTTTGCCCCTGAGCCTTACGCGCTTGCCACTCAGCCCGACGTGCTTGTTTCGCTGCCTCTAATTTTGCTTTTTGTTCTGGGGTCAAAACTGCTTCAAATTTGGTGCGGCTATCGCGGCGAATCGTTTGAATTTGGGCTTTTTGGGCATCTGTTAGACCCAACTCTTTCCAAGGGCCTTTTTCTTTTTGTGGAGTTTGTGCAAGTAAAAGGGGTGAAGGAGAGGCTGTTTGAGCGTGAACAGCAAAGGAGGTTGCAGTTAAAGTTAAGGCGATCGCTCCAGCAACTAGCGATAATGCTTTGAGTTTCATGGTCTGGTGGGTTTTTCCTGGTTGGATGCCACCATCATAAGAACTTATCTTCAGCAGTTACATGAGGAGAAAGTCATGGTTATATCCATGACTTTAGTCATGATTGACAATAGATAGTTAAGAGTTAGAAATTAGGAGTTAGGAGTTATAAATTATGAAAATTTTGATTATGATGATTTAATAAGTCATTATTTAGCTGATTAACTAACTGTTTTGTTCTTTGAATTCAGTTTTAATTTGTCACTCAAAAAAAATTCTGCGGTGAAAGCATCTGCTCAATTTTTCGGAATTATTAACTTCTAATTTCTAACTTATAACTTCTAACTGGAGCAATGCGACTAATGAGTCGTCCAATTGAAATTAAAAAACATCCTTTTCCATCTTTGCTTTATCTGGAGTGGACATTACTAGCAATCACCGCCTTGACAGCTGTTATACCACCTCCGTTACGGCGATTTCGTCCCAAGCCTCTGGAGCTATCAATTTGTGGTGCATTTCCAGACTTGTCAGTTTGTAGCATATTGCCAGAACTATCAATTTATAGTCTGATTATTTTTGCGGCAATGGGCTTAAAATTACCCAGAAAGAACCAGACAAATAAGATAATATATACAGCTATTGAATTTTTATTGATTTTAATTGTTGGACTTTTTGGGGAAAGATTTTCTCGGCTTTTTCCTTTTCTCTATATAATTTTAGTAACTCGTAGTTGTCTGATTTTTCAGTTAAATGGGCGCTTATTCGTTACAAGTTTGTCATTTGCTTTGTTTTTAGTTACTACACAACTAAAATATCAGTTATTCAATTTTCAAGCATCGCCGCAGGCACAAGAGCGATATCGATTTTTGATTTTGAATTCGTCACTAGTATTTGGCTTAAGTTTAGTTTTTGTGTTGTTGATGATGAATGCAGTTTTGTCTGAACGGCAAAGCCGAGAAAAGCTAGCTCTTGCTAACGACAAACTCCGTCAATATGCTATGCAAATTGAAAATCAAGCTACCTTAGAAGAACGTAACCGCATTGCTCGTGAAATTCATGATTCATTAGGACACTCTCTGACTGCTTTAAATTTGCAATTAGAAACTGCTTTAAAACTATGGCAATCTAATCCAGGTAGGGCTGAAACATTTCTTGCAACTGCAAAGGAATTAGGTTCAAAAGCGCTAAAAGATGTTCGTCAATCTGTTTCTACTATGCGTTCTAATCCCCTACAAGAACAATGTTTAGAAGATGCGATCGCTAGTCTTTCAGAAAATTTTTATCGCTTTAATGGGATATTACCAATTTATCAAATCAATCTGGAATATTCTCTGCCACCTGAAATAAATACTGCTATTTACCGGATTACTCAAGAATCTTTAACTAATATATCTAAATATGCCTATGCCACAGAGGTAAAATTGGAACTTACTACGACTAAAGGCAATTTACAATTGATAATTCAGGATAATGGTAAAGGTTTTGACGTAGGGCAAAATACTACTGGTTTTGGACTTCATAGTATGCGCGATCGCACTTTAGCACTTGGAGGTCAGTTTAATATTAATAGCGCTCTTGGCTCTGGTTGCAAAATTACAGTTAATATTCCATTAACATGGTTAACATAATGATTAAAGTATTGCTGGTAGATGACCAAAGTTTAATTCGTCAAGGATTAAGAGCGTTATTGGAACTAGAACCAGATTTAGAAATAGTTGGGGAAGCAGAAAACGGCGAACAAGCGATTAATTTTGTTGCACAATTTCAGCCAGATGTAATATTGCTAGATATCAGAATGCCGATTATGGATGGAGTTGCAGCCACGAAGGAGATTCAAAAACGTTTTGCCAAAACTAAGATTTTAGTATTAACGACTTTTGATGATGATGAATATGTATCAGCAGCTTTAAAGAATGGGGCTATGGGTTATTTATTGAAAGATACGCCATCAGAAGAATTAGCTGTTGCTATTCGTGCTGTTCATAAAGGATATACTCACTTGGGCCCAGGTATAGTTAAAAAGCTGTTGACTCAATTTTCTCCTGTTGCACCAACTCATTTACCGCCTGTACCATCTAGTTTAGCTGAACTTACTCCTAGAGAAAAAGAGGTTTTGCGATTAATTGCTACAGGCGCTAGTAACCGAGAAATTGCTCACGGACTCTATATTTCTGAGGGGACAGTGAAAAATCATGTTACGAATATTTTAAACAGATTAAATTTGCGCGATCGCACTCAAGCGGCGATTTGGGCAAATACATATTTATCGTATTTGAATGAGCCAAGTTAAATAATTCGTAATTATTTACTAAGCTACTTATACAAATAGAAAAATCATAACTTACGCATTAATAAAGTAGACAAGAAATGATTGAATAAATCAGCAAAAAGCAGGCGATCGCTAGAAATACCATCGCTCATCACCTTAAGCAAACTGATTGTTAAGCTTGAAGCTAAAACAGTATAATGGACATCTACATAATACGCTTGTAGTATGTATATTAATCTCATTGGGCTTAACTGTTTTATGGAAGTTATTTTGGGTGATATCACAAAGTTAAAAGTTGATGCCATCGTCAATGCTGCAAATACTAGTTTGCTTGGGGGTAGCGGCGTAGATGGAGCGATACACAAGGCATCTGGATCAGACCTAGTTGATGAATGTAGGTCACTTGGAGGATGTAAGATTGGCGATGCTAAACTAACTAAAGGATATCGCTTACCTGCAAACTTCATCATTCATACCGTAGGCCCAGTATGGCGAGGAGGTAATGACGGAGAACCCGAACTTCTAGCTCAGTGTTATTATAAATGTATGCAAATTGCCGCAGATAAAGAGTTTAATAGTTTGGCATTTCCTTGTATTAGTACTGGGATTTATAAATATCCTAAAGCTTTAGCCGCTGAGGTGGCAGTGAAAATATGCGATGAACAGCTACAAAAGAATGGTCGTCCACAAAGAATAATTTTTTGCTGCTATGACTCAGAAAACTATGAAATATATGCGAATATTTTAGGGATTACGCATTGACATAAATAAACGAATATTCATTAGAGAAATTACTTTTAAACCGCAGATGCACAGATAATGATACTTGCATGGAAAAGTTTTCCGACTTGCGTAAAGTGTCTGTAACACAAAGAGAAAGAACGAGATTTTTTGAGTTACTTTGAAAAGAATACTCTAAAAATAAGTTTTTTATAGTTTATTTAAATAATTCCAAACATTCATTTTTTAAAACGTTTTTTGTGACTTTTATTTTCCGAAATGACTTATCGATTACCTCTTCGCAAGATATATTAATTTGTGATTGATTTACAGTAATTAAATCTTGAATTGAAGCACCATATACAATTTCTGATAAACCACTCCAAACACAAGCAGTTGCACACATAGGACAAGGTTCGCCAGTTGTATATATGCTATAACCTTCTAAAGAGAGGTTTTTCAATTTAGCTGTTAAAGTACGAATAGCATTGATTTCTGCATGGGCTGATGGATCGCTGTCTCTCTTTACAGTATTATGAGCTACGGCAACGACTTCGTTATCTTTAACAATTACTGCACCGTAGGGTGCATCGCCTTTTTTTGCTTCTGTCAATGCTAAACGCATAAAAGATTCTGGGTTCATATAAGCTGAGGTTAACATAAGGATAATGGTTAATCATATCGTATTTCTAATGTTATAACTGGGAATTAAGATGTATTAATGGTCGAATATGTTACTGAGCAGACAAGAAACAGAATTTTACTTAGAAGACCTAGAAACACCAATAGGTAAAGCGATTAATTTAACCCTTGCCTCTTTGGTGCTAATATCATCAGGAATTTTTGTGGCAGAAACATATAATATTCCTGATTATATGCGGTTTCAGTTAAATGTAGCTGATACTGTGATCGTTATCATCTTTGCTGTGGAATATTTACTTCGCCTGTGGAGTGCGGAAAATAAAATTAAGTATATTTTTAGCTTTTATTCGATTATTGACTTAATGGCGATTTTGCCATTTTTTCTAGGCATGGTGGATATTAGCTTTATTCGTCTATTACGATGGTTTCGGATTTTACGATTAATTAGATTTATAGATAAAAAGTTTTTATTCGCTAGTATCAGCAATGAAGATGGGATGATTTTTGCGCGAATATTATTTACATTATTTGCAATTGTTTTTATTTATTCTGGCTTAATTTATCAAGTCGAGCATCCGGTTAATCCTGAAAATTACGGTACATTTTTGGATGCATTCTACTTCTCTGTTGTCACAATGACAACTGTAGGATTTGGCGATGTTATTCCAATTTCGGAATTAGGACGCTTGCTAACAGTATTGATGATTTTTACCGGAATTGCATTGATTCCTTGGCAAGTGGGGGATTTAATTAAGCAAGTAGTGAAAACTGCTAATCAGGTAGAAATAGTTTGTTCGGGTTGTGGTTTAGCTTTCCATGATGTAAATGCTGGGTTTTGTCAGAGATGCGGGACTAAGTTACCTAGTCGCAGGATTGATTAGACATCTGGTGAAATTAAATATGCGTTATCGATCATCCTTGGAGAGATGTAGCACTGCTACGTCTCTCCATTCTTTTTAACTCCTATAGGATATCTCCCTTGATGAAAACCCAGGTTCAGTTTAAGGTGTCGTCTGCGGTGGATTGGTGGAATTAGGAAATGGAAGAGTTGGTACAATTACAGGTACAGGCTTTGCTTTTTCGCCTTGCAATTGAATTTGGGCTTGATTGCGGCCGTCTATTGCTTGTTGGTAATTAGGCTTGTATTTTATTGCTCGGTCGTAAGAAGCGATCGCATCTTGAAACCGTTTTAAATTTAATAGAGCATTGCCTCTACTATACCAGCTTTCGGAATAGTCTGGTTTATAACGAACTGCCTTATTATAAGACGCGATCGCATCTTCGTATTTCTGCAATATGTATTGTGAATTTCCTAAATTATACCAGAGTTGATAGTTATTTTGCTTAATTGTCGCCGCTTTACTATAAGCTTTTATTGCTTCTTCATAGCGTTGGTTTTGATGCAGCGACCATCCCAAATTATACCATGCTTGATAGCTTCTGGGGTTGTATTTAATTACTTGATTAAAAGATTCAATCGCTTCTGGATAACGCTGTAAATTCAGCAGTATATTACCTCTAGATAACCAAGCTTGGTAATAATCTGGTTGATATTGCACCGATTTATCATAAGCTGCAAATGCATCTTGATAGCGTTTTAAATTGACTAGTGCATTGCCCAAATTATACCAGGCTTGCTCGTAATCTGGTTTTAAATCAACGACTTTTTGATAGGCTGCGAGCGCTTCTTCATATTGCCTAGAATTCTGCAAAGCTAATCCTTTTTTATACCAAGCTTCATAATTATCTGGTTTGAGTTCAATTGCCTTTTCATAAGACTTAATTGCCTGGTCATATTGGTTTAAATTACTGAAAGCTTCACCCCTAGCATTCCAGACTTCTGAGTTGTCATTCTTTAATTCTAAGGCTTTATCAAAAGAGGCGATCGCTTCTTGATATCGCTGTAAATTTCCTAATACAGTACCACGACCAATCCAAGCATCTAAATAATCTGGCTGAATTTGAATTGCTTTGTCATACGCCACTAATGCGTCTTTGTATTTTCTTAATTTATTTAGTGTTTTGCCTTGACCATTCCAAGCTTGAGCATAATCTGGTCTGAGATTAACGGCTTTTTCATATACTTCTAGCGCGTCTTGATAGCGTTGTAAATCAAAAAATGTATTTCCTTGTTTAGATAATTCTATAGCATTATTTGAATTAATGTAATTCCAAATAAATATTGATGCTACTCCGCCAACAGTAAAGAAAAATATTGTTAGTAAAATTTTACCTAAAATACCTTTTTTTGGTTCAGGTTTGTTGATATTTTTTGGTGGAGAAGGAGGAGTTAGCGCGATTGTCTGAACAGGTGGTTGTCTTAACTCTTTCAGCGCTTGTAATGCCACCGTTGCCGAAGGATAGCGTTGCCGAAAGTCGTAGCACACCATTTTATCTAAGAATTGAGCAAATTCTGGTGTTACTGTAGCTTTATCGTGCCAGATAATTTCATTAGTATCAGGATCTTTTACTATTTCCTCTGGTGATAATCCAGTCAGAGCTTGAATAGCAATTATTCCTGTAGCATAGATATCACTGCTTAATTTTGGCGTACCATGAGCTTGTTCGCCAGGAATATATCCAGGTGTACCGATAGCTACTGTTGCTAAAGTTTGACCTTGGGGAGTAATAACTTGAGTTGTAATTTGTTTCACTGCACCAAAATCAATTAAAATTAATTTGCCATCTGGTTGGCGTCTGAGGATATTGTGGGGATTGACATCACGATGAATTACATTCTGTTGATGGACAAATTCTAAGATTGCTAAAAGTTCTTGTAAAAGTGAAATGACTTCTTCTTGACTTAGGGTTTTACCTGATGTTAATTCTTGACTCAGGTCATGACCTTCGATCAATTCCTGTACAAGATAGAATTCGGCATTTTCCTCAAAATAAGCTAAAAGTTGGGGAATGCGATCGTGAGTTCCTAATTTATACAGAACTTGTGCTTCCGTATCAAATAAACGCCTAGCTGTTTCCAAAGTTACCGGATCGCTTGCCTGGGGTTTGAGTTTCTTAACAACACATAGAGGTGAACCGGGTAATTGTGTATCACAAGCCACAAAAGTTTCACCAAAACCCCCACCTCCCAAGTTACTAATAATTTGGTATCTTCCTACAAGTGTGTTTCCTAGCATCTTGTTTGCCTAGTTAAGTGCGATGCGATCTGATTTTAATCTTGCCACAGGTTAAGAAGGAGTGATGGAGTGGGGAGCAGAGGAGCAGAGGAGCAGAGGAGCAGAGGAGCAGAGGAGCAGAGGAGC